>NZ_JBSFIA010000002.1:0-192940 GCF_053597355.1 Streptomyces sp. NPDC001443 | reverse complement strand
GCGGTCCTCGGGCCGGAGTCCGCGACGGAGTCAGAAGCGGTCCTCGGGCCGGAGTCCGCGACGGAGTCAGAAGCGGTCCTCGGGCCGGAGTCCGCGACGGAGTCAGAAGCGGTCCTCGGGCCGGAGTCCGCGGCGGTGTCCAGGCCGGTTGCCATGGGGTCGGGTTCCCTTCGAGACGTTCGGGCGGTGCGGCCCGCAGCCGCCGTCCCCTGCGCGGCGGCTGCGGGCCCACGGGCGGTCAGACCCGGACGCCGCCGTTCAGCGCGGCCAGCGGCAGGTCGGACAGGCCCAGCTCGCCGGCCCGGTCCATGAGCTGCTGGAGCCGGACGTCCTGGGGGCCGCCGCCCGACTTCATGAGCCGCATCAGCAGCGCGGACACCGTCAGGTTCTGCACGTCGGAGGTGGACACCTGGCCGAGGATGCGGCCGAGGTCGTCGGTGAAGCTCGACGACCCGTCCAGCCAGGGCTTCGCCAGCGCCTGGGCCGTCGCGGAGTTCTCCACGAACCCGTCGACGCTCTTGCCCAGCGCGATCGAGTTCACCAGCCGGTCGAAGAAGACGGACTCCCCGCCGACGATGTCGATGTCGGCGTGCTCCAGACCGGTGGCCAGCACCGTGGCCTGTGCCTCGGCGACCTGCCGCTGCGCGTCGAGACCGGCCAGCCGGATCTCCTTCTCCGCCTGGAGCCGCAGCCGGTACTCCTCGTGACCGCGCGAGGCGTCGTCGAGGGCCGCCATCGCGGCCGCCTTCTCGGTCAGGCCCGCCGCCTCGGCCTTGAGCTTCTCGCCGATCGCGGTGGCTTCCGCGAGCGCCTTGGCCCGCGCGCCCTCGGCCTCGGCCCGCAGCAGCGCCTCGGTGCCCTCCGCCTCCGCCTGCATCCGCGCCCCGGTGGCCACGGCCTGGGCCCGCCCGGCCTTCTCGACGACCTCGGCCTCCTTGTCGCGGACCTGCACCTCGGCGAGGCCGGCCGCGGCCGTCTCCGCCTGGACGCCCTCCGCGAGCCGCAGCTTGGCGCGGGCGTCGAGATCGGCGGACTTCAGCCGGGCCTCCGCGAGCGTCAGCTGCTCGGCCGACCGGTGCCGGGCCGCCACCTCCGCGGCCTCGGCCGCCTTGATGTCCTTGACCAGCTTCTCCTGGGCCTCCGCCTCGGCCGCGATGATCACCGACTGGCGGGTCCGCTCGGCCTCCTCGACCACCCGCAGCTTCTTGATCGCCTCCTCCTGCTCGGCGACCGTACGGTCCACGGCGATCCGCTCCCGCACCACGTCCGCGACCTCGCGGCGCTCCGCCTCGACCTCCTTGTCCTTGGCGATGGCCGACAGCGCGGTCTCCCGCTCCCGGGCGATGACCTCCAGCAGACGGTCCTTCTCGATCCGCTCGTTCTCGACGGCGATGACCCGCTCGCGGTTCTTCATCGCGACGGCGATCTCCCGGGCCTGGTTCTCCCGCTGGACGCCGAGCTGCTCCTCGGTCCGCAGGAACGCGCCCTGCGCGCCGAGGCGTTCCTCCTCCTGCACCTTCGCGGTGGCGGCCTCCTCGCGCGCCCGCAGCGTCTCGACCTCGCGCCGCTGCTTGATCTCCGCCTCGGCCTGCCGGCGCTCCAGCTCCAGGATGGTCTCCCGGGCGTCGACGTTCTGCCGGGTGATCTCCTTCTCCTCGGTGCGCTGGAACTCGTTGGTCCGCACGTGTTCGACCGTCGTCAGCTCGGTGATCTTGCGGATGCCCTGGGCGTCCAGGATGTTCGCCGCGTCGAGCTGCGACATCGGCGTCTGCTCCAGGAAGTCGATCGCCGCGTCGTCGAGGTGGTAGCCGTTCAGGTCGGTGCCGATGACCTGGATGATCCGGTCCCGGAACTCCTCGCGCTTGGTGTAGAGGTCGACGAAGTCGAGCTGCTTGCCGACCGTCTTGAGCGCCTCGGAGAACTTGGCCGCGAAGAAGTCCTGGATGGCCGCCGGGTCGCTGGCGGTCTGGGTGCCGATCGCCTGCGCGACCTTGATGACGTCCTCGACGGTCTTGTTGACGCGGACGAAGAAGCTGATGTGGATGTCGGCCCGGATGTTGTCCTGGCAGATCAGACCCTCGCGGCCGGTGCGGCGGATCTCGATCGTCTTCACCGAGATGTCCATGTACTCGGCCTTGTGCAGCACGGGCAGCACCACGGCGCCGGTGAAGGTGACGTCCACCTTCTTCGTCTTGGAGATGATCAGCGCCCGGCCCTGCTCCACCTTGCGGAACAGCGTGCTGATCATGAACAGCGACGCGACCGCGACGAGGAGGACAACGGCGACGAGCACGGCGAGGCCCACAGTGATGGCATCCATGGCATACGTCCTTGAGGCGTAAGAGAAAGAGGTGAAGCGTGAGGCGTGAGATGGTCGGCGGGGCCGGGGCGCGCAGGCCTCAGGTCCGGTCGCCCCGCGGGTCGAGCGCCGCGTCGTACGGCGCGACCCAGAAGAACTCGCCGACGTCGTCGTAGGCGTACAGCAGGCCGGTGCTGCCGCTGCCCAGCGGGTCGGTGCCGGTCTGGCGGACCTGGACCAGCGCGGTCGAGCCGTCCGTGGCCGCGACCTCCGCCTGACCGAAGCGGGCGTCCACCCGCCCGGTGCGGATGGTGCAGGTCAGTCCGACGAAGTCCAGCCGGGACGGCGCGCGTTCGTCGGGCATGAGCCGGTGCAGCGGGCGCACCAGGAGGCGGGTGAGCCACCGGGCGAGCAGCACGGCGCCGACGAGCACCGCCACCCCGCCCAGCACCCGCGGCACGCCCGGCGGCACGAGCGGCTCCAGCAGAACGGCGGCGCACAGGCTGAGGAACCAGGCGAACGCCGTCAGCAGCGAGAAGGCCACCGTCACCGGCACCCCGCCCAGCCCCCAGCCGTCGAAGTGCGCGTGGGCGTGCGCGTCAAAACCGTGCGTCTCGGCCGCGCCGAACGCGACCAGGAGCCAGAAGAGGACCACCACGACCAGGGCGGACGTGAACAGCAGCGTCGGAAAGCCGGTGACGGCCGTCAGAAACGCCTGCATGTCCCCTCCCTCGCTCCGCCCGCCGCGGCGACCCCCCGCCGCGGCTCCCCACCGGGTACGGACGCCGGACACCTTGCCGGTGTCCGGCACCGAAACCGTCCGTGGTGCTCCCCTGCGACCATGGTGCAACTCCATGAACGCTCCGCGCATTGCCGGTCTCCGGCAATGTTCACTAGGGTCTTGCTGCCGGTCGGCGTCAGGGACACGTCACCGAGGCGTCAAGAAGGCGGGGGGCAGGGTGTCGGAACGGGAGATGTCCGAGCAGTATCTGGTCGGGTACACCCAACTCCTGGCGGATGTCGCGGCATCCGGCCGCCGGCTGACCCGCGACGAGATCGAGGCGCGGCGTGCCCTCGGCGAACGGGCCGCCGAGTCCGGCCACGGACTGCGTGCCCTGGTCGGCGCCCATCTGGCCGCCACCCGCGCCGCCTGGCCCGGCACCCCCCGCACGGCCGAGAGCACCCTCGCCGCCGTGCACCAGGCCGTCGACGCCTTCGCCGAGGGCTACGAACGCGCCCAGCGCCTGGCCGTACGCCAGGAGGAGGCCGCCCGCCGGGAGTTCATCGACGACCTGCTGCACGGGCGCAGCAACCTGGGGCGGCTCGCCGAACGCGCCGAACGCTTCGGCCTGCTCCTGTCCCACACGCACGCCGTCGCGGTCGCCCAGGGACCGGCCGCCTACGACGAGGGCGCCCCGGCCGCGCGCCAGGTGGAGCAGGCGCTCGTCGGCCGCTTCGGCGACCGCAGCGTCCTGTTCACCACGAAGGACGGCCGGCTGCTGTGCGTCGCGCCGGGCGACCAGGACGAGGTGCTCACCTACTTCGCCCGGCAGGCGCACGCGGCGACGGACGGCGGGCGGATCGCGATCGGCCGCGCCCAGCCCGGCCCCGGCGGCATCAGACAGTCCTACGAGGAGGCGCTCAACAGCCTCGAACTGGCCGAGCGCCTCCAGCTCGACGGGCCCGTCCTGCGCGCCGCCGACCTGCTGGTCTACCCGGTCCTCACCCGCGACCGGCAGGCCATGGCCGACCTCGTCCTGAACGCGCTCGGGCCGCTCACCGCCGCCCGCGGCGGCGCGCAGCCCCTGCTCGACACCCTCACCGTCTACTTCGATTGCGGCTGCGTCGCCGCGGAGGCCGCACGGCGGCTGTCGCTGAGCGTGCGCGCCCTGACGTACCGTCTGGAACGCATCCACCAGCTCACCGGTGCCGATCCGGCCTCCCCGGCGCACCGTTACATGCTCCAGACCGCGGTCATCGGCGCCCGGCTGCTGGACTGGCCGGCCACCGCCCTGTGAGCCGGTCCGGCCCGGTCAGCGGTAGTCGGGGTTGGCGTAGTCGAGGCGGCAGCCCGCGTCCCACTCGGAGCGCTGGTTGCCGTGCGCGGGGATGCCCCCGGCCCGCTTGAGCAGCGCCGCCACATGCATCAGGTTCCAGGTCATGAAGGCGGTGTTGCGGTTGGTGAAGTCGTTCTCCGGGCCGCCCGAACCCGGGTCGAGGTACGACGGTCCCGGTCCGGCCGCGCCGATCCAGCCCGCGTCCGCCTGCGGCGGGACCGTGTAGCCGAGGTGCTGGAGGCTGTAGAGGACGTTCATCGCGCAGTGCTTCACGCCGTCCTCGTTGCCGGTGATCAGACAGCCGCCTACACGTCCGTAATAGGCGTACTGGCCCTGCTCGTTGAGCAGGCTGGAGCAGGCGTAGAGGCGCTCGATCACGCGTTTGGTCACCGAGCTGTTGTCGCCGAGCCAGATCGGTCCGGCCAGCACCAGGATGTCCGCGGCCATCACCCGCTCGTAGAGCGCCGGCCAGGCGTCGACGGCCGCGCCGTACTCGGTCATGTCGGGGTACACACCGGTCGCGATGTCGTGGTCGACGGCCCGGATCACGTCCGTGGCGACCCCGCGCGCGTCCATGATCGCGCGGCTTCTGTCGATCAGCCCCTGGGTGTGGCTCTGCTGCGGCGACGGCTTGAGGGTGCAGTTGACGAACAGGGCGGTCAGGTCGTCGAAGCGGTACGCGTCGTCGGCGGGGGCGGCCGGGGACGGTGACGCTGCCATGGCAGGGCTCCTCAGGGGGGACGGAGGCGGTGGCCCGGCGGCCGGGCCGGGCTCAGCAGCAGCGTCTCGCGCGAAGGCGCCGTTCGTCGGCTCGACGCACCGGCACACGGAGCCTGTTCCCGGCGCGGACCGCGGTGGCCCCCGGCCGGCGCCACGGCGGCGGAAGTGTCCCGGGCCAGGTCTTAGAGCTCCGAACAAAAGTGGGGTCCGATCAGCGGGCGGTGTCCGGTGCGTGCGATCGCAAGGCGCCGGAAGGTCCTTGTAGCGGAGCTACCAGGGCCTTTCGGCAACGCCGCGAGCGCGCGTGCCGGGCGCCGCCCGCCGGGCCCCACTTTTGTTCGGAGCTCTTACCGGCCGGTGACGTGCCCGGCGTGGCGCTGGAGCGGCGTGGACCCGGGACCTAGCGTGCAGGTCATGCGTGTACTGGTCACCGGCGGTGCCGGGTTCATCGGGTCCCATGTCGTCGAGGCGCTGGCGGAGCACGGCCACGAGGCCGTCGTGTTCGACGTGCGCGCGGAACCGGGCGCCGACGTCCGCGACGCGGCGGCGGTCCTGCGCGCCCTGTCCGGCGTGGACGCCGTGTGCCACCAGGCGGCGATGGTCGGACTGGGCAAGGGTTTCGCCGACGCGGCGGAGTACGTCTCCCGCAACGACCTCGGTACGGCGGTGCTGCTCACGGCGATGGCCGAGGCGGGCGTGCGACGGCTCGTCCTGGCCGGGTCGATGGTGGTGTACGGCGAGGGGCGGTACGGGTGCGGGCGGCACGGGGTGGTGCGGCCGGGGCCGCGGGCCGTAGCCGACCTGGAGGCCGGCCGGTTCGAGCCGCGGTGCCCGCACTGCGGCGAGGAGCTGACGCCGGGACTGGTCGGCGAGGACGCCCCGGCGGACCCGCGGAACGTGTACGCGACCACCAAGCTCGCCCAGGAGCATCTGGCCGCCGCCTGGGCCCGCGCGACCGGTGGTTCGGCCGTGTCGCTGCGCTACCACAACGTGTACGGACCCCGGATGCCCCGCGACACCCCGTACGCCGGTGTCGCCTCCTTCTTCCGCTCCGCGCTCGCCCGCGGCGAGGCCCCCCGGGTCTTCGAGGACGGCGCGCAGCGCCGGGACTTCGTGCACGTACGGGATGTGGCGGCGGCCAACGTGGCCGCTCTCACGGCCGCCCCCCGGGAGGGGACACTGACCGCGTACAACACCGGCAGCGGCGAGCCGCACACCGTCGGCGAGATGGCGCGCACGCTCAGCGCGGCCTGCGGCGGTCCCGAGCCCGTCGTCACGGGGGAGTACCGGCTCGGCGACGTACGCCACATCACCGCGGACTCCACCCGGCTGCGGGACGAACTGGGCTGGAAGGCCGGGACCGGGTTCCAGGAGGGAATGCGGGAATTCGCCCGGGCCCGGCTGCGCGGGGACGCCGGATAGGTGTCGGCCGACCGTTCCGGCGGCCGGGGACGCCGGATGAAAGGCCCGGCCCCGGCCGCCCGGACCGGCCCGTGCGGGCCCGCTCAGACCGGGGCCGTCGGCAGGATCACCTCGAAGCGGCAGCCGCCGGGGATGTTGCGTACGGCGGCCCGTCCCTGGTGGGCCTCCACGATGCCGCGGACGATGGCGAGGCCGAGGCCCGCTCCGGCCGGGGGTGTGCGCGCGTGCGTGCCGCGCCAGCCGGTGTCGAAGACCCGCGGCAGATCCTCCTCGGGGATGCCGCCGCAGCCGTCCGTGACCGACAGCACCACGCCCTCGGGCGACCGCTCGGCCGTCACCGCGACCGTGCCGTCGGCCGGTGTCCGGCGGATCGCGTTGACCAGCAGGTTCCCCAGGACCCGGCTCATCTCCTTGCCGTCCACCTCCACCGGCACCGGTTCGATACGGCCGCCGACGAGCCGTACGCCGTGCTCGCGGGCGAGCGGGTCGACGCCCGTGAGGGCGTCGCCGACCAGGTCGTACAGCGACATCCGGGACGTGGTCAGGGCGAGGGCGCCGGCGTGGATGCGGGACAGCTCGAACAGGTCGCCCACCATGTCGTTGAGCCGCTCGACCTCGGTGCGGATCTGGCGCAGATAGCGGACCGGGTCGGCGGCGACCCCGTCCTCAAGGGCCTCGGACATCGCTCGCAGGCCCGCGAGCGGGGTGCGCAGGTCGTGAGAGATCCAGGCGACGAGTTCCCGGCGGGAGGACTCCAGGGCCCGTTCGCGGTCGCGGGACTCGGCGAGCTTCGCGCTGGTCGCCGCCAGTTCGCTGCTCAGCGCCTCCAGTTCGGCGGTGGCAGGGCCGACGGGTGCGGCGAATTCGCCGCCGTCGCCGAAGGAGCGGGCGGCGAGCGTGAGCGCCCGGCTGCGGGCGACCACCCAGCGGCCCAGCAGCAGAGCGGCCGCCAGCGACACGACGGCCGCCATCGCGACGACCGTCGTCACGACGCTCAGGTCGTGCGTGGACAGGAACATCGCCCGGGCCACGGCCAGCGTCCCGGCGAGCATCGCGGTCACCGCCACGGCGACGACGACGGCGAGCGACGCGGTCAGCGACCGCCGTCGGATCAGCCACAGCACGGCCGCGCCCAGCACACCGGCGACGGCGGCGCCGAGGAAGGCGAACAGGGCGATGAGGAGTGTGTCGCGCACGGATCACACCTCTCCGGCCGTCGTACCGGGCCCGGACGCGGACGCGGATCCGCCCCCGGGCGACGCAGGCGCAGAACCGACCCCGGGCGGCGCAGGCGCGGGTTCGGACGCGGAAGCGGTCACCGCTCCCGGCTCGGCCCCGGCCCCGGTCCCTGTTCCGGACCGGGCGCCGGATCCCGCGCCGGTCCGGGCCTGCGTCCCGTCCCCGGCCCCCTCGAAGCGATACCCGACCCCCCACACCGTCTGGATCAGCCGGGGCCTGGCCGGGTCGTCCTCGATCTTGCCGCGCAGTCGGCGGACATGGACCGTGACGGTCGACAGATCGCCGAAGTCCCAGCCCCAGACCTCGCGCATCAGGTCCTCGCGGCCGAACGCCCGGCCGGGATGGCGCAGGAAGAAAGCGAGAAGGTCGAACTCGCGCAGGGTGAGGGGGAGTTCGGTGCCGTTCTTGGTGGCACGGCGGGCGGCCGGGTCCGCGGTCAGACCGGCCGCGCTCAGCGGGCGCTCCCCGGTGCCCGGCCCTCCGGTTCCGGCGAACCGGGTGCGGCGCAGCACCGACTCCACCCGCAGCACCAGTTCCCGGGGGCTGAAGGGCTTGGTGACGTAGTCGTCCGCACCCACCTCCAGCCCCAGGATCCGGTCGTCCTCGTCCCCGCGCGCGGTGAGCATGATGACCGGCACCGGGCCGCGCTCCCGGATCCTGCGGCAGACCTCCAGGCCGTCGATGCCGGGCAGCATCAGGTCCAGCACCACCAGGTCCGGCCGGTGCGCCGCGGCGCGGGCCAGCGCGGCCGGCCCGTCCCCGGCTCGGTCCACGGCGTACCCGGCCCGGTCGAGGTAGCCGGAGACGACCTCGGCCACGGTGGGATCGTCGTCGACGACCAGGACCCGGGCGGCCCCGGTCCGCGTCGGCCCGTACGGCTGTTGCTCCATACGGCCAGCCTCGCACCGCGCGGCCGCCCGTGCCGTACGCCGCCCGCGACGTCCGTGTTTCGTAAGGAACCGACGCCCGATTTGCGGCTTTGGCGTCCGTAGGGTGAAGAGCGTGACGACCTCTCCCACACCACCGGACGTCGACGTGGTGCTCCCCTGCCTGAACGAGGCCGGGGCCCTGCCCTGGGTGCTGGAACGCATCCCTCCCGGCTGGCGTGCCCTCGTCGTGGACAACGGTTCCACGGACGGTTCGGCCGAGCTCGCCCGCAGCCTCGGCGCGACCGTCGTGCACGAGCCGCGCCGCGGGTTCGGCGCCGCCTGCCACGCCGGGCTGACCGCGGCCACCGCGGACGTCGTGTGCTTCTGCGACTGCGACGCCTCGCTCGACCCGTCGCTGCTCGTCCCCTTCGTCCGCGAGGTACGGTCCGGCGAGGCCGACCTGGTGCTCGGGCGGCGCCGCCCGCAGGGCCGGGGCAGCTGGCCCGCACACGCCCGCGCCGGCAATCTCGCGCTGTCCCGGATGCTGCGCCGCCGCACCGGCCTGTGCCTGCACGACCTCGGCCCACTGCGGGCCGCGCGCCGCGCCTCGCTGCTGGAGCTCATGCTCACCGACCGCCGCAGTGGGTACCCGTTGCAGATGGTGGTCCGGGCCGCCGACGCCGGCTGGCGGGTCACCGAGCACGACGTGCCCTACCTGCCGCGCACCGGCGCCTCGAAGGTGACCGGGACCTGGCGCGGGACCTGGCAGGCGGTACGGGACATGCGCCGCGTACTGGCCGAGGCGCCGCTGCCGCGCCCGGACGGCCCCTCGGCAGCGGGCCGCGACACCCCCGGCCCGCTTTCCTCGCACCAAGGAGGAACCCCCCAGTGACCACCCTTCTCGTCATCGCCAAGGAACCGCTGCCGGGGCGGGTGAAGACACGGCTGACCCCGCCGTTCACCCCTCAGGAGGCCGCCCGGCTCGCCGAGGCCGCCCTCGTGGACACCCTGCGTACCGTGGCGGCGGCCCCCGCGCGGCGCCGTGTGCTGGTCCTGGAGGGTCGGCCGGGCCCCTGGCTGCCGCCCGGCTTCGACGTCGTACCGCAGTGCGCGGGCGGCCTCGACGAACGGCTGGCCGCCGCGTTCGCCGGATGCACCGGCCCGGCCCTGCTGATCGGCATGGACACCCCGCAGGTGACACCCGGGCTGCTGACCGTGGACTTCACCGGCCACGACGCCTGGTTCGGCCCCGCCGAGGACGGCGGTTTCTGGGCCCTGGGCCTGACCCGGCCCGACCCGGCGCTGCTGCGCGGGGTGCCGATGTCACAGCCGACGACGGGCGCCGTCCAGCGCCGCCGACTGGTCGCCGCGGGACTGCGGGTGGGCGAGCTGCCCCGGCTGCGGGACGTGGACACCGTCCACGACGCCGAGGCCGTCGCCGGGGCGGCGCCCCACAGCCGCTTCGCCGCGGAACTGGGCCGGCTGCGGGCGGTCGCCGGCCGATGAGCACCTCCCGCGAGTTCGCCCCGCCGACGCACACCGGGACGGCCCGGCCGGGCCGCCGGCCGCGCGCCCTCCTCGACGACGTACCGCCCTCCTGGTCCGCCACCGCCTACGCCGACGCCCTGGACGCCGGTCACGGCCCCCTCTTCCTGCGCCGCACCGACGGCTGGCTGCTGCCCCTGGAGGTGGAGCGCTGGTGCGCGGCCGCGGACGCCGCCGACCTGGCCGTCCTGGAACGCTGCGAGGGCATCGTCCTGGACGTCGGCTGCGGGCCCGGCCGACTGGTCGCCGCCCTCGGCGCGCGCGGACTGCCCGCGCTCGGCATCGACGTCAGCGAGGCCGCCGTCGCCCACACCGTTCGCCTCGGCGGGCGGGCCCTGTGCCGTTCCGTGTTCGACCCGCTCCCCGACGAGGGCCGCTGGGGCACCGCCCTGCTGCTGGACGGCAACGTCGGCATCGGCGGCGACCCCGCGGCCCTCCTCGACCGCCTGGCCCGCCTGGTCGCCCCCGGCGGTCTGCTGATCGCGGAGACGGTGCCGGTGGACGTCGACGAACGCGCCCATGTCCGGATCGTCCACCTCGCCGGCGCCCAGGGCGGCGCAGGCACCCCGTTCCCCTGGGCCCGCCTGGGCACCCCGGCCCTGGTCCGGTACGCGGAGCCGGCGGGCTGGCGCGTCGAGGCTCAGTGGGCCACCGGCGGCCGCTGTTTCGTCGCCCTGCGCAGCCGCCGGACGAACAGCAGCGCCGAGCCGCCGAACAGTACGGCCGTGACGAGCAGCCAGCGCGCCGCGAAACCGTCCGCGGAGCGCCCGGTGGCGGACAGGTAGCGTTCTGCCACCCGGCCGCTGATCAGCGGGAACCACACGAGCAGCAGCAGCCCGGACAGGACGGCGGGCACCCGGACGTACATCACGTGTGCGCGACGGCGGTCCGCCGGCCCGATCAGGGCGCGGTCCACCGCCGAGTACAGCGGCAGCAGCACCAGGTCGTGCAGCAGCGCCAGGCCGACGAACCACAGCACCACCTGCCACCAGGTGTCACCGCCGGCGAGCAGCCGCACACCGGCGTACCCGGCCAGGGCGAACGAGCAGACGAGCAGCAGCAGTTGCAGGGGGCTGCCGAGCGTGAACCGGTCGGGCAGCAGCGAGCGCGGGATCATCAGAGGTCTCCGAACGTCATCCGGGCCACCCATTTGGTGTTCAGGACACCGGGAGCCGCGGGCACGATGACCCGCGCCGGGTAGCCGTGGTCGGGTGTCAGGTCCTCCCCGTTGACGAACAGGGCGAGGAGGGAGAGCGGGTCGCCCACCTGGTTGGCGCGCAGGGCGGACCGGCGGAAGGCGCCGTGCCGCTGGAGCGACTCCACCAGGACGTCCGTCGGATCGTCGTGCCCGACCAGCGCGGCGAGATCGCGCAGCCGCACGCCCCGCCACCACTGGTTCGACGTCGACCACCCCTCGACGCACGCGATCGGCAGCGCCGAGCTGTGCAGGGGCAGCCGCAGCAGGTCGTCGCGGCTCAGCCGGATCTGGCCGGTGCGGCTCGTGACGACCAGCCGCCAGGCGTCGGCGCCGGTCTCGCGCGGGTCGATGCCCGCGTACGCGGCCGTCTTGTTGATCTGGAAGCCGCCGGGACCGCTGCCCGGTTCCCCGCCGCCGTGCGGGGCGAGCAGCGCGGTCTCGCGCAGCGGCCCGTCGAGGCTCTGCCCGGCAGTCGTGACGAGCAGCAGCGCCGACCCGCCGCCGACGAGGGTGAGGGCGCCGCGCCGGGACACGGTGGGCTCGGCGGGATCCGGCGTGACCAGCTCGTCGCCCTCCTCGACGCCCGTGCCGCCCTCCGCCGTCGCCTCGGGTTCGCCGGCCCGCATCCGGCGCAGGTTGCGCACCGCCGCGGGCGTCTTCAGCACGGCGTGCGCGACGAACGCGGCGAAGAACACCCAGGCCCCGTAGAAGTGCAACGGGTAGAAGGAGCCGGGGAAGATGTAGTCGAGCTGGATGTTGAGCACGCCCGTCGTGAACTCGAAGAGCCCGCCGCCGACCAGCAGGAGCAGCGAGAGGCGCTCCAGCGCGTGCGCGACGGACCGAGCGGGCGGCAGGGCGAACAGCCGGGGCACGACCGACCACAGCTTCGCCAGCAGTACGGGCACGAGCGTGACCCCCAGCGTGACGTGCACGCCCTGGGTGAGCCGGTACAGCCAGACCGGGCCGGCCGGCCAGGAGAAGAGGTAGAAGCCGAGCAGCCCCTTGTCCGGGGTCGTGTCGTTCACCGGCGACAGGTCCGGGTTGTACGCGGCGTACGACAGCAGCCCGGTCACGAACATCAGCGTGATCCCGCCGAGCAGGACGACACCGAGCACGGACGTGAACCAGGGGCCGCGCACAGGGCTGCGCCAGAATCCGGGCGACGAGGGGAACCGTTGGTCGGTCATGTCCCGACCGTAGGCCGGGACATGACGCCGGAAGGGGTCGCGACTCATGACGAAACGCTGACGTCCCGGCCCGGTGTGACCCCCCGTGCGGCCTTTCGGCCTAGCGTTCCCGGCGTGATCCCCGTTCGCCTCCGTGACCTCGGCGCCGCCCTGGCCGCCGCCCTCCTCGTCCTGGTGGCCGTGCTGGTCGGCCGCCACATCCAGAACGCCCACCACACCCTGTTCGTGCACTGGCCGCCGGTGTTCGCCGAGTGGGACCCGCACGTCGGGCCGGGTACCCCGGCCGCGCTCGCGGTCGCGGCGGCCGTGGTGGCGTACGGGCCGGTCGCCGCCGTCCGGCTGCGCTGGCGGCCCCTGCTCGCCACCGCCTGGGGCACGGCGCTGGCCTGGACCTGGTCGCTCGCCCTGGTCGACGGCTGGCAGCGGGGTGTCGCCGGCCGGCTCACCACCCGCAACGAGTACCTGCGGGTCATCGACCGCTTCCAGGACATCCCGGCCGCCCTGCGCGGTTTCGACGGCCACATCCTCAGCGGCGATCCCTCGCCCTGGCCGGCGCACATCGCCGGACATCCGCCGGGCGCCACGCTGACCTTTGTGCTGCTCGACCGGATCGGCCTGGCCGGCGGGGGCTGGGCGGGGGCCTGGTGCATCACCGTGGGCACCACGGCGTGCGTGGCGGTACTGATCGCGGTGCGACTGCTGGCCGACGAGGACCTCGCCCGGCGGGCGGCGCCGTTCGTGGTGCTGGCCCCGGCCGCGGTGTGGGTGGGTGTCTCGGCCGACGGCTACTTCGCGGCGGTCGCCGCCTGGGCGGTGGCCCTGCTCGCGCTCGCGGCGACCGGACACCGGACCCGGGCCGCGGCGTTCGGTTCCGGCCTGCTGTTCGGCCTGACCTGCTATCTCTCGTACGGGCTCGTGCTGTTCGCGCTGATCGGGGCGGGTGCGCTGGTGGCGGCGGGCGACCTGCTCCGGCCCGGGGGCCGGGGCCGGCCCGGGGCCCGGTACCGGCCGTGGCTCGGGGCGCTCCCGTTCCTGCTCGTCGGTCTCGCCGTCGCCCCGGTCGTGTTCACCCTCGCGGGCTTCGACTGGTGGGAGGCCTACCACCTGCTGATCAGGCGCTACCACGAAGGCGTCGGCGGCATCCGGCCCTACGGCTACTGGGTGTGGGCGAACCTCGCCTGCACCGTCCTCGTCGTCGGCCTCGCGAGCGCGGCGGGGCTGAACCGGGCCGGCACGGCACTCGTGCGGCACCATCGGTTCCGGCCCGCACCGGACCGCGCGGCCGCCGCCGAGGCCCGCCTCGCCGTGCTCGCCCTGACCGCCGTGCTGGCCCTGCTCCTCGCCGACCTGTCCGGGATGAGCAAGGCGGAGACGGAACGCATCTGGCTCCCGTTCGCGCTGTGGATCCTGCCGGGCTGCGCCCTGCTGCCGCATCCCCGCGCCTGGCTCACCGCGCAGGCCGCCCTCGCCCTGCTCCTCAACCACCTGCTGCTGACGGGCTGGTGACGGCCTGTGGCCCGGTCGGGAAAAACGGCTCGGGCCCGCACCGGACGAGGTGCGGACCCGAGCCGAACAGTACGTGTACGCGTATGCGTCAGGCGGGAACGATGTTCTCGGCCTGGGGGCCCTTCTGGCCCTGCGTGACGTCGAAGGTGACCTTCTGGCCTTCCTGAAGCTCACGGAAGCCGGAGGTGGCGATGTTCGAGTAGTGGGCGAAGACGTCGGCGCCGCCACCGTCCTGCTCGATGAAGCCGAAACCCTTTTCCGAGTTGAACCACTTCACGGTGCCGGATGCCATGTCGATATCTCCTTACGGGGCAGTACCCGGAAGCCCGCACGGTGCGCGCCTCGCGCCGCTGTGATGATTGCCCCGCCCGGAAGGAACCGGCACTTTTCTGGGAATCACAGCCGCAATTGAGCTGAACCGTAGCACGGCACAATCCGAAAACCCGCAGACATTGCCGCGGCATACCCCGCCGCACCCGAAAGCGACTCCGGAAATTATCCGAATATATTTTTCCGGCGATACGGATACGCGGCACGGGCAGGGAGGTGCGCACGGGACCGCTCGACCCCGAAGTCGGCGGTCGGCCATTGCGATGATCATGGAAACGCCGTCGGCGAGGGCCTCCGGCCGGAGCCGGCGTACTCCGCACGGCGGGGAGCCTCACCCCCACCTCACCCCCACCGCACCCGCCCCACGCCCCCGCCGGGCCGCCCTGCGGCACCCCTGAGGAGCGGCCCGAGTGAAAGGAAAAACACATGGGCAGTCTGTCCCGACCTGTGCTAACGTGATAGCAGTTGCAGTTTTGGTTACCAGAGACCTCGAGTGCTCTCCCGACCTCCCGTCGACGAGCACTCTTTTTGTTTGCCATCGCTGCGACTCCGGATCCGCGCAGTGCGGACTCCGGGCAATGCCTCAAGGGAGATTCAATATGGCATCTGGCACCGTGAAGTGGTTCAACTCGGAAAAGGGTTTCGGCTTCATCGAGCAGGACGGTGGCGGCGCCGACGTCTTCGCCCACTACTCGAACATCGCCACCTCCGGCTTCCGTGAGCTTCAGGAAGGCCAGAAGGTCACCTTCGACGTCACGCAGGGCCAGAAGGGCCCCCAGGCCGAGAACATCGTTCCCGCCTGACGCATACGCGTACCAATGACTGGGACCCGCACTCTTTTGTGCGGGTCCCAGCTCATTTGCATTTACTCCGGCTCAATTCTTGCGAATCCTCGTACGGCCCGACGCCGACGACCGGAATTCCTCGATTCGTGCCGCATCGAGGAAGGGTTCTGAATGGACCGCACAGCTCGCAAGAAGTACAGCACCGACACCGGCTCCGCCCGCTCCCGCGGCGGTTCGTCCCGGTCGGTCAGGAACACCGGCCGCGGCGGACCCAAGGGTCGTACCGGCGCCGCCCCGGCGCGGCCCACGGAGTTCGCGCTCCCGGTCACCCGCACCGAGGGGCTGCCGCCGGTCGAGGAGTTCGCCGAGCTCGACATGCCCGCCCGGCTGCTGACCGCGCTCGGCGCCGAGGGCGTCACGGCGCCGTTCCCGATCCAGTCGGCGACGCTGCCCAACTCGCTGGCCGGCCGGGACGTCCTCGGCCGCGGCCGCACGGGCTCGGGCAAGACGCTCGCCTTCGGTCTCGCCGTACTGGCCCGGATGAACGGCCGGCGGGCCGAGGCCCGCCAGCCGCTGGCCCTGGTCCTGGTGCCCACCCGGGAACTGGCCCAGCAGGTCACCGACGCGCTCACCCCGTACGCCCGCGCGCTGCGGCTGCGCCTGGCCACGGTGGTCGGCGGCATGTCGATCGGCAGGCAGGCCTCCGCGCTGCGCGGCGGGGCCGAGGTCGTCGTCGCGACACCCGGGCGCCTCAAGGACCTCATCGACCGGGGCGACTGCGACCTGAGCCAGGTCGCGATCACCGTCCTCGACGAGGCCGACCAGATGGCCGACATGGGCTTCATGCCGCAGGTGACCGCGCTGCTCGACCAGGTCCGGCCCGACGGCCAGCGGATGCTGTTCTCGGCCACCCTGGACCGCAACGTCGACCTGCTGGTGCGCCGCTACCTGGACGACCCGGTGGTCCACTCGGTCGACCCGTCCGCGGGCGCCGTCACCACGATGGAGCACCACCTGCTGCACGTGGAGGAGACCGACAAGCACGCCACCACCACGGAGATCGCCGCCCGCGACGGACGAGTGATCATGTTCCTGGACACCAAGCACGCGGCGGACCGGCTGGCCAAGAAGCTGCTGGCGGTCGGTGTCCGCGCGGCGGCCCTGCACGGCGGCAAGTCACAGCCCCAGCGCAACCGCACCCTGGCGCAGTTCAAGGACGGCCAGGTGACGGTGCTCGTGGCCACCAACGTGGCGGCACGCGGCATCCACGTCGACAACCTCGACCTCGTCGTCAACGTCGACCCGCCCACCGACCACAAGGACTACCTGCACCGCGGTGGCCGCACCGCCCGCGCGGGCGAGTCGGGCACCGTCGTCACGCTGGTCCTGCCCAGCCAGCGCCGGGCCATGACGCGGCTGATGGCGGACGCCGGGATCACCCCGCAGACCACCAGGGTCCGTTCGGGCGAGGCCGAACTGAACCGGATCACCGGCGCCCAGGCCCCCTCGGGCGTGCCCGTCGTCCTCACGCCCCCGGTCGTCGAACGCCCCCAGGGCGGCGCCCCGGCGCGCCGGGGCGCAACCGGAACCGGGAACGGAACCGGAACCGGAAGCCGGAGCGGTCGCGGCCGTGGGCGCGGCCGTCCGGGCCAGGCCGCCCGCCGCAGCGCCTCCACCCCCGCCTCCGGCCAGGGCGGCGGCCGTTCCTCCGCCCAGGGCGGCGGCCGCTCGTCCGGGCAGGGTGACGGTCGCTCGTCCAGGCAGGGCGGCGGTCGCGCCTCCGGCCAGGGCGGCGGTCGTTCCTCCGCCCAGGGCGGCAGCCGCGCTTCCGGTCAGGGCGGCGGTCGTTCCTCCGCCCAGGGCGGCGGTCGCTGACCGGTACGGGCTGAGCCATCCGGTCCCACGGGTCGGCCGCTCCGGTACTCCCGGACCGGCCGGCCCGTCGTTTTGTCCCTGTCGATCCCGGTGCGTTGGACTAGGCTCCTCAGCCATGTCACACCCTGATGATCTGCTTGTCGGCATCGCCGCGATGGTGGAGTCGGAACACAGCAGCCGCATGTCGCTCACGGTGGTTGTCCCCGGCGCCGTCATCACGGGCCGGCTGGCCCCCGAGGCACTGTGGAAGGAACGGGTGGCCGAGGTGCTGCGGGACTCCGCGCAACTCGCGCACTTCGCCGCCGCGTTCACGTCGTCCGCCGGGACCGGCGACGACGAGCCGCCGCGGGGCGCGGTCCGGCCCACCCACCTCCACTTCCATGTCGCGCGCATCCTCCAGGGCAGCTTCGGCATCCCCGACACGGGCGGCATGTACCGGGTGGCGCTGGAGGACGTGAGCGCCTGGACGATCGGGGACATGGGCTACTCCGACCAGTAGCCGGAAAGCCCCCGAAAGAGTCCCGTAGGTCCCGGAAACTGCGCGGGAAAAGACACCGGCCCGGAAAGCGTCCCCGCTTTCCGGGCCGGTGTCCTCGGTCGTTCTCGTTTGCTCTCGGTCGTTCTGGGGTTGCCTCGTGCTCCGCGTCAGGCGGGGCGGATGTTCTCCGCCTGCGGGCCCTTCTGGCCCTGCGTGACGTCGAAGGTCACTTTCTGACCTTCCTGGAGTTCACGGAAACCCTGGCTGGCGATGTTCGAATAGTGGGCGAAGACGTCCGGACCGCCGCCGTCCTGTTCGATGAAGCCGAAACCTTTTTCCGAGTTGAACCACTTGACGGTTCCGGTAGCCATACACATTCTCCTTCAGGGCCTGCCGGAGAAATCACACCGCGCGATTTCTCCACGTCGCCGAGATGATTGCCCTGCCCGGAGATACCGGATAATTCGGAGACGCACCGCCGAACCGAATCGGCCGTGCGGCTCGAAATGCCTGGGAACCAAGACCGCAACTCTCTTCGACCGTAGCACGGAACCCGATTTCCAGCCCGTTGTGCAGATTTCTGTACGACTTTTGACGTTTGACGTTTGACACCTGCTCGTTTGACGTCCGATCGCTTGATCATTTGATGTCCGAGCGCCCATCGTCCGATCACCGGATGCTCGGCATTCAACATTTGACGGCTGAAATTTCACCGGTTCGGGTGCCCTGCCTCCGGAAGCCGCCCGGGGGCAGCCGTGAGTGGGCCATCATGACCCCGCCCGGTCCCACCCCACTCGTCGGGGACCGTCGGCAGGAAGGCGGCCCCGTGACCATGGACGGGATGTACCGCAGGTCCCTGGTCGGCCTGGTCGCCGTCACGGTGCTGGCCACGCTGAGCGTGCTGGCCCGGCCCTCGGTCGAACCCGGCCCCGAGCCCTCCCGCCCCCCGGGCGGACCGCAACCCGCCTTCGGCGCCTACCTCGGGTACGGCTCCGACGGCGTCCGCCGGGTCGGACAGCTCGGAGCCTGGCTCGGCCGGACGTCGGCACCGCGGGTCGGGCACGTGTATCTGCCGGGCGACCGGTGGAGCAACATCGAGGGCGCCCCCGGCTATCTGGAGCTGTGGGCGCGCTGGCGCAGGGCCCGCCCCGACCGGCTGTTCGTGCTCAACGTGCCGATGCTGGAGCGCACCGAAGCACATCTGTCCGACGACGTGGTCCGCACCGAACTGCGCCGCGGCGCGGCGGGCCGCTACGACGGGCACTTCCGCACGCTGGCCGAACGGCTGGTCCGCCTCGGCGTCCCGGACACGGTCGTCGTGCTCGGCTGGGAGATGAACGGCGACACCTACACCCACCGCTGCGGCCCCGACCCACGGGCCTGGCAGCAATATTGGAGAAACGTCGTCACCGCGATGCGGTCGGTGCCCGGCCAGCGTTTCCGGTTCGACTTCACGCCCAGCCGGGGCCGGGACGCCGTCCCCTGGACCGACTGCTACCCGGGGGACGACGTCGTCGACATCGTCGGCATGGACGCCTACGACCAGCCCGGGGGGCTCTCCTTCGCCCAGCAGGTGACGGAGCCGTACGGCCTGCGCGACCAGGTACGGTTCGCGCGGGCGCACGGCAAGCCCGTCTCGTACCCCGAGTGGGGGCTGTACCGCAACGGAGACAACCCCGCGTACATGCGCGGCATGCTCGACTGGTTCGCCCGGCAGCGGCCGCTCTACCAGACCATCAGCGACTACTGCCCGCACGGGGTGTGGCGCTGTCCCGGCAATCCGGAGGCGTCCGACGTCTACCGCTCGTTGCTGGGGGACGACCGCGCACCGCGGTGAGCGGGCCGGACCTCACAGGCGTACGCCGTGTCGTCGCAGCCAGGGCAGCGGGGGCACCGCCGACCCCAGGTAGGGGGTGACCCGCACCTCGAAGTGCAGGTGCGGGCCGGTGGCGTTGCCGGTGGCGCCGGAGGCTGCGAGGTACTGGCCCGCGGCGACCCGCTGGCCGGGGCGCACGTCGATCCGGGACAGGTGCGCGTACTGGGTGAAGTAGCCGTCGCGGTGCCGGACGACGACCTGGTTGCCGAAGCCGTCCCCGCAGGAGACGAGGACGACCGTGCCGGGTCCGACGGCGTGCACCGGGGTGCCCGTGGGGACGGCGAAGTCCTGACCGGTGTGGCGGTGCCGCCAGCGGCCTCCCGGGGCGGCGTACCCGGCCGACAGCCAGTAGTCGCTGGTCGGCGTCACCCAGCCGGTCGGGGCGTGGTGCGGTCGGTGGCTGCGGCGGCCCGGCGCGCAGTCGGCCGCGGGACGCCCCAGACCGGGCTGCGTCGCCGCCAGTTCCCGCCACAGCCTGCTGCGGATGCCGGCCCGGCGGCGCTCGGCCGCGTGCAGCCGGGTGACCGCCTGGCCGAGGGCGGCGCGCAACTCCCGGACGTCGGCCGCCTCGCCCGGCACGGCGGCCGGCGTGGTGGTGGGTGCGGCGGTGCGGACCGCGGTGGGGGCAGCGGTCGGTACGGCAGTGGACGGGTCGGCGGGGAACGCGGTGGGCAGGCCCGTGGGGACCGCGGCCGGGAAGCCGGCGCCGAGGTCGCCGTCCGGCAGATCGCCCGTACCACCGCCGGTGTCCGGGTCAGTACCCGTACGGGACATGGTGCCCGGGGCCGGACGGGAGACGGTGCCCGCCTCTCGGGCGGGCGTACGGACCCGTGCTTCCGCCTCCTTCGCCTCGGTGCGCAGACGGTTCACCTGGACCCGCAGCCGGTCGGTACGCGCGCGGGCCTTCTCGTAGGCCGCGGTCTGCCGGGCGGCGGAGTCGAGCAGCCGGTCGAACGCGCCGCGGGGGCGGCTCTCGTCCGGCGCCTCGGGACGGCTGTCGGCGTGGGCCGGCACTCGGCTGTCGGCGTACGTGGTGATCGGGAAGAGTGCGAACAGGAGCGCGGCCAGGGCCACGCCGGCGCGGGACAGGAGTCGTCGGGAGTGGTCTCGTCGCATTGTCCGATCGTCGGACGCCAAAGGCCCTCGTCCCACGAGGTGGCCGCGCACCCGCGCCAGGTTCCGTCGAACAGCCCATTCCGAAGGCCCCTCGGGACCCCCGGAGCCGGCCCCCCGAGTCCCGCGCCGGCGTCGCTCCCGCGTCAGACGGTCCGGCCGTGGCCCCCGGCGTGGTACACGGACAGGGCCCAGATCACGAAGATGTCCATCGCGATCACGATGATCGACCAGACCGGCTGGTAGGGCAGGAAGAGGAACTGCAGGATGATGCTCAGGGCGGCCAGCACGATGCCCGCGACCCGTGACCACGCGGCGCCCTTGAGGATGAACGCACCGACGACGACCCCGATGATGCCCAGGATCAGCAGGATCCAGCCCCAGCCGGTGAGGTTGATCTTGTAGATGTAGGCGCCGACCCGGACGTAGACGTCGTCCTTCGCGATGGCGGAGATGCCCTCGAGGACGGCCAGGATTCCGTTCAGCAACAGCAGGACACCCGCGAAGGTGACCCCGCCCGTGACCCAGCCGGAGTTCACCGGCGGCTGCGTGGCGGAGGCGCGGTGCGCGCTGTCCCACTTCGGCTGAGGCTGCTCGGTCATTGCCGTACCCCGTCTCGTCGTTTCCGTCGTTTGCCGTCCTCCTCGACCGTCCACCCGGATCAACCAAGTCACCACAGGGGTTGGGCCGTACGGGTGGCCCCGCATGCGGCCGGGCCGGTACGGCCCTTCACTGGTGCCGGAACGACCGAACGCGTACGACCGAACGCATCGAGCGATGGAGGCGACATGGCCGGTTACCGGGGACGCTGGGCTACGGGCACGGCAGGAGCGGCGGTCCTGGCGGTGGCGCTGACCGGCTGCGGCGGTGGCGGCAGCACGGCGACGAGCCCGGCCAGCAAGGCCGCCTCCGCCGTGGCGTCGGCGGGCGCCCGCGCGACGGCCGCGATCTCCTCGCTCGCCGCGCAGGCCACGGAGGCCATCTCGTCGGCGACGGCGGAGGCCGGCCGCAGGCTCGGCGAGGTCAAGAACGGCGTCGAGGCCAAGGACGACGTACAGCTCGGGACCCCGGCGACCGCTGCCGACGGTCGCACCACGGTCGGCATCACCGTGAAGAACACCGCGGACGCCACCAAGTCGTTCGCCGTCCAGGTCGTCTTCAAGGACTCCGGCGGCAAGCTGGTCGACACGGTCGTCGTCACCGTCTCCGACGTACCGGCCGGCAAGACGGGCACGGCCACCGCCCGCAGTACGCACAACCTGTCCGGCGAGGTGAAGGCGGAGGTCGGGTCCGCGCTGAGGTACTGAGGTACCGAGGTGCCCAAGCACCGGGGCGGCGGCTCCAGCGGCGGCCGCCCGCCGAAACCACCTGCCGATTTATCGACCACCTTGCCATTTCTTTACCAAACCTAGAGAATTTCACCGGCGCCGCATCCGTACTGCTCTGCGTCAGACCCGTCCCCCGCCCTGCGGACGGACGCATCCCCGACCGGGCAGGAGGCACGGTGCGCTTTTCGCGGAACGCGATGGGAACCCTCTTCGTAGGTGGTGCCCTGAGCCTGACACTCGCCGCACTGGCCTACCCCTCGATGCTGGGGCTCACCACCGTGTCGACGGCGCCCTCACGGGTCATCGCACAGACCCAGTGGGGACCGCTGACCGAGGCGGACCGGGACTTCGTGGTCAAGGTGCGCGCGGCCGGCCTGTGGGAGTACCCGGTGGGTCAGATGGGTCTGCAGAAGGGCCAGTCGAAGGGCGTCATCACGGCGAGCCAGCACCTGATCGACGGGCACGCGGCGCTGGACACCACCTGCCGCAAGATCGCCCCGATGCTGAACATCACGCTCCCCGACCTGGCGAGCCCGCAGCAGCAGGGCTTCGTCACCACGCTGAACGCGGACAGCGGCAAGCAGTTCGACACCGACTTCGCCAACATCCTGCGCATGACCCACGGCTCGATCTTCAACACGGTCGCGAAGATCCGCTCCACCACCGAGAACACCCTGGTGCGGGCGCTGGCCGACCAGGCCAACGACACCGTCCTGGACCACATCACGGTGATGGAGAAGACCGGCCTGGTCGACTTCGACCAGGTGCTCTTCCAGCAGACCACCCCGCCGAAGCTGCCCGACACGGACCTGACCCCGCCGCCGCCGTCCGGCGGCCAGCCGCAGGTGGTGCTCACCCCGCCGCCGACCGCCACGGCCACCCCGGTCGCCCTGCCGCCGCCCTCGAAGTGAGCCGGGACCCCCGCGGCCGGACAGGGCGAAGGCGCTGGGACAAGCCCTAGGCGAGCCAGACGGTCGTGTCCGGTTCGAGCTGTCCGTCGCCGCCCAGGGGAACGCTGCTCAGCAGCACCTCCCCGGGCGGCAGCGGGACCGGCGCGTCCGACAGGTTGGTCACGCACCGCCAGCTCCCGGAACGCGCGAACGCCACCACTCCGGGCGGGGCCCCCTCCGCCCAGGTCAGCTCCTCGCCCTCCAGCAGCTTGCGGCGCAGCCGCAGGGCCGTGCGGTAGAGCTCCAAGGTCGAGCCGTCCACCCCGGCCTGGGCGGCGACGGCGTACGACGCGAAGGACGCCGGCTGGGGCAGCCACGCGCCGCCCGCTCCGAAGCCGTACGAGGGCCCCGTCGTCGTCCACGGCAGCGGCACCCGGCACCCGTCGCGGCCCTTTCGGACATGGCCCGTCTGTTCCCAGACGGGGTCCTGGAGGACCTCGAAGGGCAGGTCGGCGACCTCGGGCAGACCGAGTTCCTCCCCCTGGTAGAGGTAGGCCGCGCCGGGCAGCGCCAGCATCAGCAGCGTCGCCGCCCGGCCCCGGCGCACCCCCGCCTCCGCGGCGACGGCGGGCGCGCGGCCGCCGGAGAGCAGCCAGGCGTTGTCGTCCGTGCCCGGTGGCAGCGACAGCCTGGAGGCGTGCCGTACGACGTCGTGGTTGGACAGCACCCAGGTGGCGGAGGCGCCGGCCGTGCGGGCCGTGGCGAGCGAGTCGGCGACGACCGCGCGCAGCTCGTCCGCGTCCCAACCTGCCTGGAGGTACTCGAAATTGAAGGCCTGGCCGAGTTCGTCCGGGCGGGCGTACAGCGCGCGGCGGGCGCCCGGCACCCAGGCTTCCGCGACCGCCGTGCGCGGCGGCGAGTAGGCGTCGAGGACACGACGCCAGTCGCGGTAGATCTCGTGCACCTCGTCGCGGTCGTAGTAGGGGTGGCTGCCGGGCGGTACCCGGTCGAGGGCCTCCTCTCCGGTCGCGCCGACGCCGCCGACGTCCCGCAGCGGCTCGGCGAGGTCCTTGGCGAGCGCGTGCGCGACGTCGACGCGGAAGCCGTCGACCCCCCGGTCGGACCAGAAGCGCAGGGTGGTGCGGAAGTCGGCGCGGACCTCGTCGAGGTCCCAGTTCAGGTCGGGCTGCTCGGCGGCGAAGAGGTGCAGGTACCACTGACCGTCCGCGACCCGGCGCCAGGCGCTGCCGCCGAAGACGGACTGCCAGTCGGTGGGCGGGAGTTCGCCGTGCGCGCCGCGTCCGTCCCGGAAGACGTACCGGTCGCGGGCGGCGGATCCGGGACCGTCGCGCAACGCCTCCTGGAACCAGGGGTGCCGGTGGGAGGTGTGGTTGGGCACGATGTCGACGATCACCTTCAGGCCCAGCCGGTGCGCCTCGGCGACCATGGCGTCGAAGTCGTCCAGGGTGCCCAGGCGCGGGTCGACGTCCCGGTGGTCGGCCACGTCGTAGCCGCCGTCGGCGAGTTCGGAAGGGTAGAAGGGGCTGAGCCACAGGGCGTCGACCCCGAGGGCCGCGAGGTGGTCCAGCCGCTCGGTGACGCCGCGGATGTCACCGAGCCCGTCACCGTCGGCGTCGGCGAAACTGCGGGGGTAGACCTGGTAGACGACGGCCTGGCGCCACCAGTCGGGGTTCCTGGAGGAGAGGTCGGGCAGTTCGGGCACGCGGTGTCCCTTTCGGTGCGGTCGGACAGGTCCGGGCAACACCCACAAGCCTGTCCACATTGCCCGGAAGGCGAACGTTCAGGCACTCCGGAAGGGACCATTCCCTGTATGGCGAAATGGTGATGAAGCGTGAACCGCTTCTTCATAGAGGCAGGTTGACAGTCTTCAGCGACGGCATCCACGATGTGCTGACGCTGTGGCACATGTGACCATTGAGCCCAGTGTCGCTTCAGGTGCCGACGCTCTCGGCGACCGAGCCATACCCCCCATGCACACCAGGAATGGGATACATATGTCCATAGCGAGTCCCACCACCGCGCGCCGCCTGCTGGGGACGGGTGCCGCGGCACTCGCCCTCTGCGCCGCCTCCGTCGCCGGCGCCTCCGGCGCCTGGGCCCACGAGACCCCCGGCGGCGACGGCTGGAAGTCCGGCGGCACGTACAAGCCGGGCACCGGCGCCGGCACCGAGACCGGCACCGACCGCTGCGAGTTCTCCCTCGACGGCACGGCCTTCTTCTCCTCCGTCAAGGTCGACGACCAGAACCTCAGGCCGACCGCGGACGGCCAGGTGCACATCACCGTGCGCGCCGCCGGTGGCGCGTCGACCTGCACCGCGTCGCTCGCCTCCTACCTCGCCCACGGCGCCACCTTCGCCAGCTCCGGCAAGCAGGTCTTCGTCGGCTTCGACACCGTGACCGTCAAGCCGGGCGCGACCGACACCCTCGACATCGCCGTTCCCGACGCCGGCTGCTTCGCGCAGGTCGACCTCTACCGCGGCGCGGTCAAGTTCGACGGCAAGCTCGACGCCCAGGACGGCTCCGAGCACGGCAACCTGCCCGAGGGCCCGAACGGCGCCGTCATCAAGGACAAGCTGATCGCGGCCTGGAACGGCGGCACGAAGGACTGCACCACCGGGACGTCGACCTCCACCCCGACGACCACCCCGGCGACCACCCCGGCGGGCACCGAGACGACCCCGGCGTCGTCCACGGAGACGACCCCGGCCGCGGACGAGTCCACCCCCGCCGCCGACGAGTCCACCCCGGCAGCCGACGAGTCGGCGGCCGGCGCGGACGCCTCCGAGTCGGCCACGGACACCGCCGCGGCCGCCGCCACCCCGGACGGCGGCAGCAAGGACCTCGCCGAGACCGGCGGCGGCAGCAACACCGGCGTCATCGCCGGCGGTGCCGCGGCCCTCCTGGTCGGCGGCGCGGCCATCGTCATGGCGACGAAGCGCCGCCGCACGGCCCGCTCCTGACCCACCCGGGCCCCGGCCCGGACGCCCCGGTCCCCTCGCGTCGAGGGGACCGGGGCGTCGTGCTGTACGGCGCGCTCCTCGCCGCTGCGGGCACGCTCACCCGTACGGCCCACCGCGCTGGCCGGCTCGTACCCCCGGTGATCCGGTGGAGGGACGGACTCCCGAACCATCCGCCGGAGGCACCCGATGATCCGCGCTCGCACCCTCCTCGCCTCCGCCCTGTCCGCCGCCACCCTGCTGGTCGCGTCCGGCTGTCTCAGCGCGGACGAGGGAGCACCGCACGCCCCGATCGTCCCCGCCTCGTCCGCGGCGGCCACCGCCCCGTCCGCTCACGCCCCCTCGACCACCACCGCGCTCACCGACGACCAGGCCCGTGCCGCCCTCATCACGGACACCGACCTGGGCGGCCCCTGGGTCCCGACCCAGGGCGCCGCGACCTGGCGGGACGGGCTGCTGAAGGCGAAGACCCCCGCGGGCCAGTGCCAGCGGCTGCTGGACGCCCTCTACGCCGACGAACTCCTCGGCGCCCCCGCCCGCGCGGTCACCGGCCTCGACGACTCCGACACCGGCGCGCAGCTGCGCTACCAGGTCTCCGGACAGCCGCCGAAGGCCGTGGACGGCGTGCTGGCCTGGCTGAAGACGCTGCCGCAGGTGTGCGCGCGGTTCACGGCCACGACCACCACGGGCGCCGTCCAGGACGTCTACGTCACCGACGCGCCGCTGCCCGAGGCCGGTGACGCCCGGCAGGGACTGCATGTGACGCTGACCGCGGTGACCGGGCCGAAGGGCGAGCCGCTCGACGGCGATCCCGCCACCCTCTCCCTGGACGTGGCCGTGGTGCGGGTCGGCGGGGACACGTTCGCCTTCACCAACGGCGGCATGGGCGACGTGCCGAACGACGCCACCCAGGCGGCCGTGCAGCTCGGCGTACAACGCCTGGCGGACGTCCGCAGACAGGGCCGCGCCCAGGTCTGACGGCCACGCACCCACCCGGCCGCGGGCGCGCCGTCGTTCGGAGCGGCGTCAGAGCGGCGGCTGTGCGGGCGCCGGTCCCAGGGTCGTCGTACCGGGCGCCGTGCGGTGCCCGAGGCCCGTCCGGTAGGCGTCCAGCGCCGCCTCCACCCGCCCGGTGCGGCGCAGCAGGTCGCCGAGCATCCGGCACAGGTCGGCGAGGTCGCCCGCGGCTCCCGCCCGCTCCAGCAGGCTCAGCGCGCGCACATAGTGCTCCTCGGCGGCCTCGGTGTCGCGGGCGTCCTCGGCGATGATGCCGAGCAGCCGGTGGGCGCCGGCGGCGTGCACGGCGCCGCGCTCGGGCGAGAGGTCGCCGAGGACGCCGTTCAGCAGGTCGGCCGCCTCCCCCGACCTGCCCCGCCGGTGCAGCACGTCGGCGAGTTCGACGGCGACCTGGCTGCTGTAGAGGGCGGCGCGCTTGGCGGAGAGCATGGCCAGGGCCTCGCGCAGTTCGTCCTCCGCCCGCTCCAGGTCGCCGTTCTGCGCGCAGACGTAGCCGCGCATCCAGTGGCAGTTGGCGAGCTCGGTGCGGAGCTGGAGCTGCCGGTAGAGCTCGGCGGCCTTCACCAGCGAGGCGTCGGCCTCGGCGACCCGGCCCTCGGCGAGCAGGGTGCGCGCGACCGACCGGTGCATCCGGGCGAGCAGCGCCGGATCCGCGACCTGGGGCGCGAGGGCGAGGGCGAACTCGGCGGCCTGGGCGGCGCGGGCGTGGGCGCCCATGTCCATGTAGGGGCCGATGGCGGAGGCGTACAGCAGGAGCAGCGCGTCGGGGTCGTGCAGTCCGCCGCGGTTGAGCTCGTCGAGGGTGGACTCCAGCAGGTAGACGGCGTACCGGAGTTCACCGGCGAGGTAGTGGGAGACGGCCCGTCCGCGCAGCGCCGGTGCCCGGACCGGCAGCGGATGCCCGGCCAGACACGCCTCGGCCCGCTCGAAGTACTCCCGGGCCGACACCAGGTCGCCGGTCTCGATCCCGCACTCGCCGAGCCCGAGCAGCGCGGTGGCCCGCACCTCGGTCAGCCCCTGCGGCTCGGCCTCCGCGAGCAGGGCGGAGTACCGCCGCGCCGCCTCCTCGGCCTCGCCCGTGGCCAGAGTGCGCTGGGCCTCGGTCAGCCGCAGCCGCAGATCGGTGACGAGCCGGGCGGAGCGTCCGGTGGCCAGCTCCGAGAAGTCGACGCCGAGCCGTTCGGCGAGGTGCCTGAGCGCCTCGTCGGAGGGCCGCACCCGTCCGGCCTCCAGGGTGGAGATGTAGGCGGGGGTGTAGGTCGGCTCCGCCAACTGCCGTTGCGTGAGGCCGCGTTCGCTGCGCAGGCGCTGCACTCTGCGTCCGATGACCTCGGGTTCGTCTCGCTCCCCCATGCCTGGACTCCCCCAACTACCCCTGCGCCTCTTGCCGTTAGGCCATGACACGCCCTAGGTTAAACCGCGAATTAAGCATGCTTAACACTTCACTGTCGTCGTTGCGAGGTCACCGTGCAGGGACGCACTTCCACGCGTTACGCCAGAGGCCTGGCCGCGGCCGTGCTCGCCGCGGCGACCCTCGTCATCGCGGCGAACGCGGGACCGGCCCGGGCCGTGGACCGGGGGACCGGGGTCACCCGGCCCGCGGACGGCCCGCGGGACTCCGTCCACGAGGTCGGCGCCCCTTCCGAGGACGGTTGAGTCTCACACAACTCAGACCTCTCACGCCTCTGTTACCCCCCGGTTTACTTGATTGTCAGTGACATGACCTAGCCTGCGCAGTCTGATTCCACTTTCGTTCCGGGGGGTTCGAAACATCGTGCGCAGACGCACTCTTCCGGTGGCGACGGCACTCGCCGTCGTCTTCAGCTCCGTCGCGCTCGTCGCGACCGGCGCCGGGTCGGCAGCGGCCGACTCCAGCACCTCCCTGCCCCTTCGCTCGACCGGCGACATGGTCGTCGACGGGGTGCACCACCGGGTCTTCATCAGCGACCCGACCAGCGGTCAGATCGTGGTGACCGACTACGCGGGCCAGGTCGTCAGGACGATCGGCTCGCTGCCCGGAGTCCTCGGTCTGGAACTGTCCGCCGACTCCGCCACCCTCTACGCGGCCGTCGGCGACGTCGACGCGATCGTCGCCGTCGACACGGCGACCGCGACCGAGGCGCACCGCTACTCCACCGGCACCGCCAGCCCCCAGTACCTCGCCCAGGCGGGCGGCAAGCTGTGGTTCGGCTACGGCGGCGCCGCCCAGGGCAACATCGGCTCGCTGGACCTCACCGGTACCGAGCCGGTCGTCTCGCTCGCCCAGGCCACCGGCCGTTCCTGGTACTCGGCCCCGATCCTGGACGCCTCACCCGGCGCCCCGGACACGCTCGTCGCGGGCGCCGTCAGCCAGAGCCCGGTCGAACTCGCGGTGTACGACGTGTCCTCGGGCACCGCGACGCAGACCGCGTACGCCTTCGACCCGGGCAGCACCGGCGGCGGCAACCTCGCCGACCTGGCGGTCACCCCGGACGGCAAGGACGTCGTCACGGCCAGCGGTGCCCCGTACTACCAGGCGGTCTACAAGCTCACGGACCTGTCCAAGGACGGCCGGTACGAGACGAACACGTACCCGAACGCGGTGGACATCGCCCCGAACGGCGATGTCGCGGCGGGCACCTTCTCCTGGTACGACCCGGACGTCTACGTCTTCAAGCAGGGCACCACGCTGCCGCTGCGGAAGTACGAGTTCGGCAGCAGCACCGGCAACTCGTCCTCCGACACCCTCGCCCCGCGCGGCCTGGCCTGGACGCCGGACGGCAGCAAGCTGTTCGCGGTGTCCGTCGCCTCCGTGAACGGCACGGACACCTACGCGCTGCGCGTGTACGACGACCCGACCAGGACGCCCACCGCGCTGACGGCCGACGCTCCGGCCACCGCCATCCGCGGCAGGACGCTCACCGTCAAGGGCACGCTGACCTCAAAGGACGACGCGACTCCGCTCGCGGGCGCCACGGTCGCCCTCACCCGCACCGACACCGCGTCCCCTGGCGGCCAGGTGCTCGGCACGACCGCGGTCGCCGCCGACGGCACGTACTCCTTCACCGACACCCCGTCGGCCGAGGGCACGGCGACGTACTCCGTCACCTACGCGGGCGACGACAGCCACGCCGGTGCCAACGCCTCGGCCGCGGTGGCCGTCTCCAGGAACGCCACCAAGCTGACCGCCACCGCGCCGGCCACCGCCACCCGCGGCAAGGCGCTCACCGTCAAGGGCACGCTGACCTCCGCAGCGGACGCGCCCGCGTTCCCCGCGGGCACCAAGGTCACCGTGACCCGTACCGACGAGGAGTCCCCCACCGGCAAGGCGCTCGGCACGGCCACGGTCACCAACGGGTCGTACTCCTTCACGGACGCCCCGCCGTCCGGCGGCAAGGTCACGTACTCCGTCGGCTACGCGGGCGACGCCGACCACATCGGCGCCACCGCCTCGGCCGCGGTGACGGTCTCCAAGAACGCCACCACGCTGACGGTGAACAACACCGGCAAGGTGTACGGCTACGGCGCCGACGTGACGTTCACCGCGCACCTCGGCAGCACCTACAAGAACCGCACGGTGGAGATCTGGGCCGACCCGTACGGCTCCGACAAGCCCAACGTCCTGGTCAAGAGGGGCACGGTGAACTCCAGCGGCAACTTCACCGCCACGGTCCACCTCACCCGCGACACCAAGGTCACCGCGAAGTTCACCGGCGACTCCCGGACCGCCGCGACGGTGTCGGCGGCCTCCACGGTCTACACCCAGGTGAAGGTCTCGACGGCGCTCGGCGGCGCCTACAAGACCGCGCGGGCGTGGAACGAGACGTACGCCTACTTCCACAGGACCAAGGACCCGGTCGCCACCACGACGATGACCACGTACCCGGGCCGCAAGTACCAGATGCAGATCCAGCAGTACTACGGCGGCGCCTGGCACACCACGTACTCCGGGTACTGGGCGCTCGGCTCGACCGGCAAGGACGCGCTCACCCTGGACGGCGCCCCGGCCGTGGGCGACCGCTTCCGGGTCCGCTCCGACTACATCGACACCAAGTCCGGTGACAACGTCAACGCGACTACGTACGGCGCCTGGAAGTACTTCGTCTACACCAAGTAATGCCGCGGGCGCGGGGGTTGCGGTCGAAAGTCGGCCGTCACCCCCGCGTCTGCAACTCCTCCAGCCGTCGCTGGACATGCCCGAGCGCGCCCTCGCGCCTGCCCGGCACCCGGCCGCGCAACTGCGCGAGCATGGAGCCGAGTTCACGCGAGCGGTCCGGGTCGCGCAGCTGCCCCCACTGATGGTGGGCCCGGTCCACGGCCTCCTCAACCGCCGGGGCGTCCGGGGCCTGTCCGGCCGCCAGCCGGGCCCCGGCCACCGCGAGCCAGGTACGGCAGCTGCGCTCCGCGTCCCCCGCGAACATCGCCAGATCGGCCCGGACCTCCGCCCAGTGCAGGGCGTCGTCCGAGGCGGGCCCGTGGGCCAGTACGGCCGCCTGCTCCCAGCGCGCGGCGAGCGCGTCGGCCTCGGCGTGCCGGCCGGACTGCACGGCGGCCGTCAGGGAGGCGTGCGGATCGCCGGCCGCCGGCGCGGGCACGGCCAGCGCGACACCCGCCGCCCGCCCCTCACCGGCCAGCCTGTCCCAGGCCTGCTGGTGCAGTTGCGCCGGCACCGGCCGGTGCCCGCTGCGCAGAATCGTCGCGACCGCCTTCATGTACGCGGGCACGGCGACCGCCCTGCGGGCCGGCGGCGGCGCGATCCGCCCGTAGACGGCGGTGGTGCGCCCGCAGTCCAGCGGCGCGGTCCGCAGCAGCTCCCAGGTCTCGGCGTCCGCGTGCAGGTCGAGCACGAGCGTCGTGGTGCCGGGCGCCCGCAGTCGCAGCTCCTCCCGGAACCAGTGCCACGGGAACGCCGTGTAGCGCACGCTCGCCGGGGTGGTGCGGGCGAGCGCCAGATGGGGCAGGTGCTGACGGCGGTCGAGCTGGAGCTGGCCGGTCACGAACACGGTCAGCGGGCCGGGGGCCGCCGCGGCCGCGCGCAGCCGGGTGAGCACCGCCTGCGGCTCCAGCGGGTCGGCCAGCTCGACGACGTTCGCGGTGTCCGCGCCGGCCAGTACCGCGGGCGGCACCGCCGCGAGCACGGGGAGCACGGACGCCGCGTCCACCAGACACCCCTTGCCCACGGGTGAGGCCGCGAGCAGCAGCACGGTTCCGGGCATGGTCCCTCCCCCTGTCGATCACCTACGGCAGCACCGTAACGGCTGCGGCTGCAAAGGGTCGGGTCAGGACGGCGAATGTCCGTCCCAGGGGGTCTCGCCGGCGGTGACCCGCGGTCGTACGGCGAAGATCGTCGTGTCGTCCTCGAGGCGCCCCGCGCTGTGCCGCAGGGTGCCGTCCCGTACGAAGCCGACCAGGCGGCCGGGTTCGGTGACGCGCGGGTCGCGGGCGAGCGCGCGGGCCACCTCGTCGGCGAGCGGGTAGAACACCCCGGCCCGGTCCCGGGCCTCGGTCACCCCGTCCGTGACCAGCAGCAGTGTCTCGCCGGGCGCCAGCGACACCCGGCGGACGCTGGGCGGTCCGCCGGTGCCCACCAGGTCGCACAGGCCCAGCGGCAGTCCGTCCCCCTCCGGCAGGGCCCGCACCCCGTCGGGTCCGACGGCCAGCGGCGGCTCGTGGCCGAAGACGGCCAGCTCCACCGTCGGGGGACCGGACAGCGGGAAGCCGAGGAGCACGGCGGTGGCGAAGCGGTCGCCGTCGTCGCGGCCGAGCGCCCGGGTGTGTTCGCGGTGGCGCCGCATCCGCGTCTCCAGGCGCGCGGCCACCGTCGACAGTTCCGCCTCGTGGTATCCCGCCTCCCGGAAGGTGCCCAGCAGCGCGGCCGCCGCCTCCACCGCGTACAGCCCCTTGCCCTGGACGTCGCCGAGCAGGACCCGGGTGCCGTGCGGTCCGGGCTGGATGTCGTAGAAGTCGCCGCCGACCCTGGCCTCGCTGTCGGCCGCGAGGTAGACGGCCGCATGGTCCAGGCCGCCCCAGACCGGCGGCAGCGGGCGCAGCACGGTACGGCGGGTGGTCTCGGCGATGTCCATCATGTGCACCATCCGCAGCTCGCCGCGCACCCGGACCGCGCAGGCCAGGACGGCGAGGACGCCGCCGACGGCGATGAGGATGAGGTCGGGCAGGCTGGTCTGGAACTGCTGCGGCCAGACGCGGTCCACGGCGAGGTAGGTGAGGAGCCCGAGCGCCACGAACACAGCCGTGCCCCACACGCCGCAGAGGGCGGCGGCGAGGGCGGGCACGAGCACGATCCAGGAGACGGTCCGGAACCTGGTGCCGGTGCCGAGGTCGGCCAGCGCGATGCCGACGAGCAGCAGCAGCGGCGCCAGCCAGGTGAAGCTGACCCCGCCCACCCGCAGCAGGTCGAACCGGAGCGGGGCGTCGAAATGCCCGGCCCGGGCGTACCGGACGAGCCTGTTCAGCGTCCTCCGGGCACCGTCACTCACGGTGCCCAGCGAAACATGAGGGTCGGGGTGTTGCATCTCCGCCGACTTGCCAGCACCCCTGCCCAGGTGTGCGCTGGTAGCGGGGGGTCGAGGGAGAGGAGTGCTCTCATGGCTCATGCGGCACCCGCGCGGAGAACCCGCGGATCCGGCGGATCCATGGACGTCTTCGGCGAACGGACCCACAGGACGGCGGAGTGGGCGATACCCGTCGTGCTCGGGCTCGTCTACGGCTACTGGGCCGCGGCCAACCGCCGCGACGGCGGACCCATCACGGGCTGGAACCTGCTGTTCGGGTTCGTGACGACGATCGCGTTCATCGCGCTGTGGATGGCGATCCGCAGGCTCACCCCGTTCATGCGGCGTGAGCTGCACGCCCTGGTGTGGGCCGCGTTCGCGGGCAGCGCGTTCGGCTTCCTGTTCAGCCAGACGGGCGCGACGGTCTGGCGGTCCGTGGGCTGGTCGCTGGCGATCGCGGCGGTCTGCTTCGTGGTGATGTTCTACCGCTACTACACGCACGAGGACGCGGCGGGGCGTCGGATCTCCTGACCCCGGCTCGAGCGGAACGGCGAATGGGCCCCGGCTGTGGCCGGGGCCCATTCGTTTCCCTCATCCCTCCACTCGCCCGGCGACGGGAGTTGCCGTCCGCGCCGCCCGACGAGGCTTCGGACGTGTTCAGCAGTACGGCACGCGTGCGCCGTACGTGAACACGAAGCCGGCCGGGGCCCAGGCCCGGACACCGGAGAGCCAGTACCAGTACGGGTTGCCGTTGAAGCCCGGACCCAGCGCCACGCACTGCACGCGGTCCTGGAAACCGGGCGGCAGACGGTTCACCACGGGCGAGAAGGACGTGGGCAGCTGCCGCACGTCCAGGAGGCCGGGGGCCGCGACGACGCCCAGGGTCCAGGGGCCGACGAACGCTCCCCCGCCGCCACCGTGTCCTCGGGCGAGGGTCGGCGGGGCTGCCGTCGCGGTGGTGCCGGCCGCCGTCACGGCGAGGACGCCACTGGTGAGCAGGGCCGCGGCCAGGGTCCGCAGGGCCGTAGTGGTGCGCATGATCGACCTCCTTCTCCCCTGAACCAGGAAACACCCGTCCGGGTGAACCCTCCACCGGAGAGCGGATCGCCCGGTTCCGCCAAGGGAACCCCGTTCGGCGGGACCTGTGCACCCGTCCGCAGTCACCCCGCTCGCGCTCCGCGGGCGCGGGCCCTTCCCTGGAAGCGTGTCCCGACCCCTGCGTTCCGCCCTGTCGGCCGTGCTGATCGCGCTGGCGTGCCTGCTGGCACCGCTCGGCGCGCTGTCGGCGTGGGCCGCGTACGGGCTGACGGACACCGACCGGTACGTCACCACGATGGCGCCGCTGGCCGACGACCCGGACGTCCGCGAGGCCGTCGCGGACACCGTCGGCGACGGCATCATGCGCGAGGTGGACCGGCGCAGGACGGTGGTGCGCCCGCTGCGCGGCACGGTGGCGCCGTTCGTGCACGAGGCGGTGCGCTCGCTCACCCGGACGGAGGCCTTCCGCGCCGCCTGGAACGAGGGCAACCGGGCCACCCACGACGCCGTCCTGCGCGCCCTGCGCGGCGAGCGCGACCGTGCGGTCACCGTCGATCTCGCCCCGGTCACCGTCGCGGTCAAACGTCACCTCGTCGACGCCCACGTGGCGTTGGCGGACCACATCCCGGTCCGGCACGCGCGCGTCCCCGTGCTCGCGGCCGAGGACCTGGGACGCCTCCGGAAGGGGTACGGCGTGCTCGAGGTCGCCGGCTTCTGGCTCCCCGTCGCCGCGTGCGTCTTCGCCGTCGCCGGCATCGGCCTCGCCGTCCGCCGCCGCCGGGCGATCACCGCGACCGGCCTGGGCACCGCGGCGGGCGGCGCGCTGCTGGCCCTCGCGGTCGCCCTAGGCCGCCGGCTGACCCTGGACGACCTGCCCGCGGAGGTCTCGCACCGGGCCGCCGGCGCGGTCTACGACGCCCTCACGTCCACCCTGCGTACGGCGGCGTGGCTGCTGCTGGCCCTGGGGCTGACCGTGGCGGTCGGCGCCCAGCTCGCCCGCCGCCACCTCGCCCGCCGCCGTGCCTCGGCGGCGGCGTCCGTCGCGGCCCAGCCGCAGGAACCGCCCCGCGCCCGTATCTGACGCCCCCGAAGACCGCCGGCCGCCCACACCCGCGCCGCGGCCCCGGTCTTCACACCTTGCCTTCGTCCCGCGCCTTCGCTTTCCGCCTTCGCCCCGCGCCTTCACGCCGCGCCTTCACGCCCCGGCTTCGCCCGCCCGCCCTCCGCCCGTGCGGGCCGTCCCGGCCAGGGTCCGCAGCGCTCGCGTCAGCTCGGCCTCGGAGACGGAGGCGAGACCGAGCCGCACCGCGTCCGGGGTCCGGCCCGGGTCCACGGCGAAGGCGGGTCCCGGGGTGACGGCGATCCCGTGCGCGGCCGCGGCGGCGGTGAAGGTGTCGGCGCGCCAGGGCGCGGGCAGGTCCCACCAGACGAAGCAGGAGTGCGGGTCGGTCTGCACGGTGAAGCCGGCCAGCTCCCGCGCGACGATGTCCTGCCGCCGTGCCGCGTCCGCGCGCTTGGCCGCCACCAGCCGCCGCACCGTGCCGTCCCCGGCCCACCGCACGGCCGCCTCCAGCGCGAACCGTCCCGCGCTCCAGCCCCCGGAACGGACCGCCGCGGCCACGGCCTCCACCCGCCCGGGCGGTACGACGAGGAAACCGGCGGTGAGTCCGGGCGCGACCCGCTTGGACAGACCGTCGACGACATGGGTCAGTCCGGGGGCACCGGCGGCGAACGGGGTGTCCCCGGGGCGCAGGAACGACCAGACGCGGTCCTCCACGACGGGCAGCGCGAGGTCGGTGACGGCCCGCGCGATCCGCAGCCGCCGCTCGGGCGGGGTGGTGACCGACGTCGGGTTGTGCAGCGTCGGCTGGAGGTACAGCGCGGACAGGGGAGCGGAGCGGTGGGCGGCGGCGAGGGACTCCGGGCGCAGCCCGTCCGCGTCGGTGGCCAGCGGGACCAGGACGATGCCCAGCCGGGCGGCGATCTCCTTGACCAGCGGATACGTCAGCTCCTCGACCCCGACCCGGCCACCGGGGCGGACCAGGGAGGCGAGGGCGGCGGCGACGGCCTGGCGCGCGTTGCCGGTGAACAGGAGCTGCGCGGGGTCGGGCCGCCAGCCCGGGGCGGCCAGCAGGCCGGCCGCGGCGGCACGGGCCTCGGCGGTGCCGGCGGCGGCCGCCGGACGCAGCGACTCGGCCAGGACGTCGGGCCGCAGCAGTGGCTCGAGCGCGGCCGCGAGCAGTTCGGACTGGCCGTGCGCGGAGGGGTAGTTGAGCTCCAGATTGACCGGCGTGCGGGTCGCCTCCTCGGTCAGCGCGCGCCCTGCGGGCCCCGCCGCCGCGGCCCGTACGAAGGTGCCGCGGCCGACCTCGCCCACCACCAGTCCGCGCCGCACGAGTTCGCCGTACACCCGGCCCGCCGTCGACCCGGCGATCCCGTGCCGCCGCGCGAACATCCGCTGCGGAGCCAGCCGTTGGCCGGGCCTGAGCCGTCCGGCGGCGATGTCGTCGGCTATGCGGTCGGCCATGCGCCGGTAGTCGTCCATCCGAGCCCCCACTGGATTGCACCGAGAGCAAAGATCTTATTGCACCGAGTAGTTGAGGCGCCCTAAGGTCGAACACATGCCGCCCTTCCTCGCGTACGAGGACAAAGGACCGGATATCCACCCGGCTCCCGAAGTCCCCGGCACCTCCCGCGCCCCTCGTGGCCCCCGCCCTCCGCGCGTCCCCCTCGTGCTCGTCCACGGCCATCCCTTCGACCGCTCGATGTGGGCCCCGCAGATCGAGGCGTTCTCGTCCGGGCGCCGGGTCGTCGCACCCGACCTGCGCGGCTACGGCGCCTCGCCGGTGGTCCCCGGCCGCACCCCGCTGTCCGGCTTCGCCCAGGACATCGAGGCGCTCCTGGACGACCTGGAGGTGGACACCTTCGTCCTGGCCGGCCTGTCGATGGGCGGCCAGATCGCGATGGAGTGCCAGGACCGCTTCGGCGACCGCGTCCGGGGCCTGGTCCTCGCGGACACGTTCCCGGCGGCGGAGACCCCCGAGGGCAGGGTCACCCGCAACGCGATGGCGGACCGACTGCTGCGCGAGGGCATGCGCGGCTACGCCGACGAGGTCCTGGAGAAGATGGTCGACCCCGGCGCGGCCCCGGCCGTCAAGTCCCACGTCCACCGCATGATGACGGCCACGCACCCCGAGGGCGCCGCCGCCGCGCTCCGGGGCCGCGCCGACCGCCCCGACTACCGGGACCTGCTGACCCGCGTGCCGGTCCCCGCCCTGGTCGTCGTCGGCGCGGACGACACGTACACCCCGGTCGCCGACGCCGAGTCGATGCACGCGCTCCTGCCCGACTCCACGCTCCGGGTAATCGAGGGCGCGGCCCATCTGCCGAACCTGGAACGGCCGGCCGAGTTCAACGCGGCTCTGGAGGCGTTCCTGACCTGGGTGGACGCACTGCCTTAGAACGCGGGCGCCGGACACGGGCGCCGGACGCGGGCGCCGGACGCGACCGCGGGGCCAGGGAGCCGGGGGCCGGGAGCCGGGAGCCGGGGGCCGGGAGCCGGGGGCCGGGAGCCGGGGGCCGGGAGCCGGGAGCCGGGAGCCGGGAGCCGGGAGCCGGGGGCCGGACACGGTCGCAGGCCCCGGGTGCCGGACCCGCTCGCGGAGCACGGCCGCGGCACGCTCCACCGGCGCGAACGAACCGAACAAGGTGCCCATAATGGGCCCATGTCGCGAGAGTTCCGCACCAGCCTGGCCCCTCCCGACTGGCTGGTCCGGAACCTCCAGCCCCAGCAGGCCCCGGTCAACCGCGCCGCCGCCGTCCGCGCCTCGATCGCCATGGCGCTCCCACTGGCCCTCGGACTGGCCGCCGGCCGGCCCGACTACGGCGCCCTCGCGTCCATGGGCGTCATGTCCGGCGTCATCAGCGACACCGCCGACGCCTACCGGCTGCGGATCCTGCACATCGCGATCCCCCAGCTGTTCGGCGCCGTCGGGGTCGCCCTCGGCAGCCTCGTCTTCGGCCACGGCTGGGTCGCCGTCGCCACCCTCACCGGCATCGCGCTCGTCTCCGGGATGATCTCGACGATCGGCGCCGTGGCCTCCGCGTCGGGCCTGGTCCTGCTGCTGAACTCGGTGATCGGCGCGGGACTGCCGCTGCCCGGCGCCTGGTGGCTGGCGCCCATCCTGATGTCCGGCGGCGGACTGCTGGTGCTGCTCCTCGCCCTGCTCTTCTGGCCGCTGCGCTCCGGGGTGCCGGAACGGGCCGCGGTCGCCGACAGCTACCGCGCCGTCGCCGACCTGCTCGCCGCCTGCGGCAGCGGGGTGCCCGGCGAGTACGACGAGGCCCGGCGCGCCGTTACCCGGTCGCTGAACGAGTCGTACGACGTCATCCTCGCCCGCCGCACCCACCAGCACGGCCGCAGCCCCGACCTCACCCGGCTGCTCGCGCAGCTCAACGCCGTCACCCCGGTGGTCGAGGCCGCCCCGGCCGCCCACCAGAGCGGCCACCGCCTCGCGCCCCCGGTCGCGGGGACGGTACGGCGGCTCGCCGTCGCCGTGGAGAGCGGCCGCACCGGCCCGACGCCGATCGACCTGCCCACCCCCACCGAAGAGGCCGGCCGCGCCGTCGAGCACGCCCTGCGCCACGCCGCCGAGGTCGTTGCCGCCCCCGACGTGGACCTGCTCGGCCCCGCCACCGCCCCGGCGCCGCCCGGGCGCGGCCCCGCCGCCGTCCCGGTCGCCGTCTCCGCCGTTCCCATCACCGCGCTGCACGTCCGCACCGCCCGGGCCGCCCGCGGCGCCGCCCTCTCCGCCGCCGCCTGGCGCTACGGCCTGCGGCTGGCCCTGTGCATCGGCCTCGCCCAGGTCCTGGTCTCGACCATCCCGGTCCCCCGCTCCTACTGGGTCGCCCTCACCATCACCTTCGTCCTCAAGCCCGACTTCGGCTCGGTCTTCTCCCGGGCGCTGCTGCGCGCGCTGGGCACGGTGGCCGGCCTGGTCCTCGCGGCGGCGGTGCTGACCCAGGTGCCGCGCGGCTGGTGGGACGTACCGACGATGATGCTGCTGGCCCCGCTGATCCCGATCCTGACGCCGCGCGGCTACGGCTACCAGACGGCTGCCATCACCCCGGTGATCCTGCTGCTCTCCGACATCCTCAACCACCTGGGCACGGCCCTGCTCCTGCCGCGTCTGGTGGACTCCCTGGCGGGCTGCGCGATCGCACTGGTGGCGGGCTACCTCCTGTGGCCCGAGAGCTGGCACACCCGGGTCGGCGACCGCCTGGCGGACGCGGTCGCGGACACCGCCCGCTACGTCGAGTCCGCGTTCGGCGCGGGAACGGCCCCGGCGGTCCGCGCCCGGATGCGCCGCCGCCTCTACCGCGACCTGTCCGACGTCCGTACGGAGTTCCAGCGCGCGCTGACCGAGCCGCCGCCCGTCGGCCGGCGCGCCGCCGCCTGGTGGCCGCTCGTCGTCGCCGTGGAACGCATCGTGGACGCCACGACCGCGGCCCGGGTCCGCGTGAAGCACGGGGCCGCGGCGCCGTCGCCGGCGGAGGTGTCCCAGGTGGCGCGCCAGCTGGGAGAGCTGTCCGCGGGCCTGCGGGAGGCGAAGACCCTGGTCGCCGTCCGCAGCGACCTCACGGGACCGGCGGACAGCGTCCTGGAACCGGTACGCCAGGAGGTCGCGGTGGCCCGGGCGATCGCGTCCCCGCACTGAGCGGCGGGCGTCGGGAGTACGCGTGCGCGGACCCGTCGCGAAGCGGTGGACGAGAGTGAACCCATTGCCGCGGCAGGGGTGTTAACCATGGGGGCGGCATGGCCGGGGACACGGTGTTGACACAGGCGGCCCGACGTCACTCACCCCACCCCAAGATCACCACCTGGGGCCGCTAACCTTACGTGTCCGTCCTGGCCAGGGATTAACGGGCATCAACTCACGCGAAGGGTTGCGCACATGGGCATTCTGACTCTCCTGCGGAACGCATTCGGCCGCTCACGCAAGGATCACGCCGCCGAGACAAAGGGTGCGGAGCAGATTCCCACGCAGGAGACGGTCCCCACTCAGGAACCGACGGCCCCCTCCGAGGAGCCGGCATCGGAAACCGCGGCAACCGCCCAGGTCCCCGAGCCGCGCAGCACGTCCGAGCAGGACGAGCACGAACTGGTGGCGGCGGCCTTCGACAACGTGACGGTCCCGAAGCCGGCGGAGTCGCCGGAGACCGAGCCGACGACTGAGGCCGAACCGGTCACCGAGACCGAGGCGGAGGCTGAGCCGATCGCCGAGGCGGAGGCCGAGCCGGTCGCCGAAGCTGACGCCGAGCCGGTCACCGAGACCGAGCCGACGGCTGAGGCCGAACCGGTCACCGAGACCGAGGCCGAACCGGTCGCCGAGACCGAGGCGGAGGCCGAGCCGATCGCCGAGGCGGAGGCCGAGGCCGAGCCGGTCGCCGAAGCTGACGCCGAGCCGGTCACCGAGACCGAGCCGACGGCTGAGGCCGAACCGGTCGCCAAGGCTGAGGCCGAGCCGGTCACCGAGACCGAGCCGGTCGCCGAGGTCCCCTCCGAGCCGGAGACGGCAGTGGTGGCCGAGCCCGAGCCGACGCCGGAGCCGGAGGCCGCGTCCGAGCCGGAGGCCGAACCGGTCGCCGAGACCGAGGCGGAGGCTGAGCCGATCGCCGAGGCCGAGACGCCTTCGGAGCCGGTGACGGAGACCGAGGGCGCGGACGAGGGCGAGCCCGAGGCCGCGGCCGAGCCGGTCGCCGAGGTCACGCCCGTGGCGGACCCCGCGACCGAGCCCGCGGCCGAAGCGGAGCCCGAGCCGGAAGCGGAAGCGGAACCCGCCACCGAGCCTGTCACCGAGCCGGAGCCCGAGAACGAACCCGAGCCCGAGCCGACGCTCACGTCGGAGACCGAGACCGAGCCGGAGACGGCCCCCGAGCCCGCACTCGCGACGGAGTCGGCCCCCGAGGCCGAGCCCGTCGCCCCGCTCGCCCAGCTCACCGCCACCGCTCCCGGTCTCGCCAGCGCCCACAGCGCCGCCGTCGCCGCGCTGGCGAAGAGCGGCCTCACCGGCACCCGGGCGAAGCTGTACCTCGTACTCGACCGTTCCGCGTCGATGCGCCCCTACTACAAGGACGGCTCCGCCCAGGCCCTCGCCGACCAGGCCCTCGCCCTCGCGGCGACCCTGGACGCCGACGCCACGGTCCACGTCGTCTTCTTCTCCACGGAGGTGGACGGCACCGCCGACCTCACCCTCGCCGACCACGAGAACCGGATCGACGAGCTGCACGGCTCCCTCGGCCGCATGGGCCGTACGAGCTACCACGCGGCCGTGGAGGCGATCGTCGCCCACTACGAGAAGTCCGGCACGGCGGACCCCGCCCTGGTCGTCTTCCAGACCGACGGCGCCCCGGACGCCAAGACCCCGGCGACCCAGTCCCTCGCGGACGCCGCGAAGAACAACCCGTCCCTCTTCTTCTCCTTCGTCGCCTTCGGCGACCTGGAGAACAAGGCCTTCGACTACCTCCGCAAGCTGAACACCGGCAACGCGGCCTTCTTCCACGCGGGCCCGACCCCGCTCGAGCTCACGGACACCGAGCTGTACGAGGGCGTACTGGCCGCCTGGCGTCCGTAACCCACCGCCTGACCGGCCGCACCGCCGGGCACCACCCGCGCCGTCCGCTTCCCACCCCTTAAAACGGGAGGCGGGCGGCGTACCCATGTCGGCTACGATTTCAAGGTTCAGAGACGACCAGAGAACCGACGATCGTCACCCCGCGTAGCGACTTGGGAGCAGCCCGCGATGGCTCGACACCTCATCACCAGCGCCCTTCCGTACATCAACGGGATCAAGCACCTGGGCAACATGGTGGGGTCCATGCTCCCGGCGGACGTGTACTCCCGGTACCTCCGCCAGCGCGGCCACGACGTCCTCTACATCTGCGCGACGGACGAGCACGGCACCCCCGCCGAGCTCGCGGCCAAGGAGCAGGGCCTGCCGGTGGCCGAGTTCTGCGCCCAGGCGCACGACGCGCAGAAGGCGGTCTACGACGGCTTCGCACTCGCGTTCGACTACTTCGGCCGCAGCTCGTCCGCGGAGAACCGGGACATCACCCAGCACTTCGCCCGCAAGCTGAACGAGAACGGCTTCATCGAGGAGCGGGCGATCCGCCAGGTGTACTCCCCGACCGACGGCCGCTTCCTCCCGGACCGCTATGTCGAGGGCACCTGCCCGCACTGCGGCTACGACAAGGCCCGCGGCGACCAGTGCGAGAACTGCACCCGCGTGCTGGACCCGACCGACCTGATCGACCCCCGTTCGGCGATCTCCGGCTCCACCGACCTGGAGGTCCGCGAGACCAAGCACCTCTTCCTCCTCCAGTCCAAGCTCCAGCACGAGGTCGAGGCCTGGGTCGCGCGCCACGAGGCGGACTGGCCGCAGCTGGCCTCCTCCATCGCCCGCAAGTGGCTGACCGAGGGGCTGCACGACCGGGCGATCACCCGTGACCTGGACTGGGGCGTGCCGGTCCCGGCGGACACCTGGCCGGAGCTGGCGGCGGAGGGCAAGGTCTTCTACGTCTGGTTCGACGCCCCGATCGAGTACATCGGCGCGACGAAGGAGTGGGCGGACCAGGACCCGGAGAACCGGGACTGGAAGTCGTGGTGGTACGAGGCCGACGACACCGTCCGCTACACGGAGTTCATGGCCAAGGACAACGTCCCGTTCCACACGGTGATGTTCCCCGCCACCGAGCTCGGCGTGCGCGAGCCGTGGAAGAAGGTCGACTACGTCAAGGCCTTCAACTGGCTGACGTACTACGGCGGCAAGTTCTCCACGTCCCAGAAGCGCGGTGTCTTCACCGACCAGGCCCTGGACATCCTCCCGGCCGACTACTGGCGCTACTTCCTGATCGCCAACGCCCCGGAGTCGGACGACTCGTCCTTCACCTGGGAGCACTTCACGGCGACGGTGAACAAGGACCTGGCCGACACGCTGGGCAACTTCGTCAACCGGGTGCTGTCCTTCTCCCGCAAGCGCTTCGGCGACGACGTCCCGGCGGGCGGCGAGCCGGGCGAGGCGGAGGCGCGTCTGGGCGAGGAGATCGCCCGGCTGCTCGCCGAGTACGAGTCCCAGATGGAGGCCCTCCAGTTCCGCAAGGCGGCCGCCGCCCTGCGCGCGCTGTGGTCGGCGGGCAACTCCTACCTGGAGGAGAAGGCCCCCTGGCTGGAGATCAAGACCGACAAGGACGGCGCGGCCCTCACCCTGCGCACGGCGATGAACCTGATCCACCTCTACTCGGTGGTCTCGGAGCCGTTCATCCCGGCGACGGCGGCGACGATGCGCGCGGCCTTCTCCCTCTCCGACGACACGGCGGCCTGGGTCACCGAGGCCGAGGCGAAGTCCCTCGCCGCGGTCCCGGCCGGCACCCCGTTCACGGTTCCGCCGGTCCTCTTCGCCAAGCTCACGGACGAGGACCTGGAGACGTACAAGGAGCGCTTCGGCGGTTCGCCGGAGTAGCCACGGCTCTTGCGACAGCGGGCCCGGTGACGTCGTACGGCGCCACCGGGCCCGCTGTGCGTCACCGCGTCGGTCCGTCAGGACGCCGACGCGGACGGGCTGGCCGACGCGCTCGGCTGCGGCGGGGCGCCCTCGCCGTCGTTGGTGGCGTCCGGGTCGACGCCCACCGTGATCGACCCACGGACACCACGGGCGATGTTCCGCTTGTCGTACTTCAGCTTGAGCAGGCCGCCCGCGGTGCCGCTCTGGTCGTAGATCGTGTCCTCGGTGAGCGTGGTGCGCTCGGTGGTGTTGGCGGAGTAAGGCGCCACCTCGGCGGAGGCCAGCACGGACTCCTCGTCGAAGAAGAACTGGCCCGTGTGGCAGGTGTGCCCGCCCTCGTACCCCGCGTCGGTCCACTCGCCGTCCACGTGCACCTTGACGTGGACGTGCACACAGCGACCCCGGTACCAGCCCGGGAAGACGGTCTTGAAGGTGACGTGACCGTGCCGGTCGGTCCGCCAGGTGCCGCGCAGATAGCGGGTGTCGTCGGTCGGCTCCTGGTGCCCGCCGGGGTTGCCGCCACCGGGGCCGCCCGACGGCGGTTCGCCGGTCGGAGTGCCGGTCGGGGGCTCACCGGTGGGCGCGGGACCGCCACCGCCGCTGCCCTGGGACTCGTAGCCGGAGTAGACACCCGAGGCGTCGCAGTGCCAGATGTCGACGGCGGCGTTCCGTACCGGCCTGCACGTCTCGGAGTCGATCACCTTGAGGGCGAGCAGCAGCGGGATGCCCTCCCGGTCCTCGGTGACGTCCCGGCGGATCTTGTCCGCGTCGATGTAGTACGGACCTTCGACGGCTTCGGAGGTCAGCCGGTAGCAGGCCTCGGTGCCGCTCGTGGCCGCGGCCGGGGCCTGTCTGGCGCCGCCCGCGTCGTCGGCGAAGGCATCCGCCGCGAACGCGCCTCCCAGACTCACCGCAACGACCGCTCCGGTTCCGGCCACTACGACCTTACGGCGTGTCAATTCCCTTGATTCCGGAAGCCTTTGGGGCTCCTGATTCTCTGTCATGCGCCGGAAAACTAGGGGGGCAGTCTGTCAGCGAGCTGAGAAAACGGCACTCTTCGCCCTGCCCGCACGAGGAGGGCCGGAAATCGCCTCCGGAGCACGGCCGCACCCGCATTTACATGTCACCTTCAACCTTTACAATCCGCCGCGTCACACCGGCGCACGGATGGTGCGCCAGGGACCGAGGGGGATGAACATGGCCATGAAAGGTCGTACGTCCGGAGGCAGTTGGAGATCCGCCGCCTTACTGCTCGCGGGGCTGATGGGGGCCACCCTGCTGTCGGCGGGACCGTCCTGGGCCGTGCACGGCGCCACTCCCGGGGACTTCAACGGCGACGGGTACCGCGATGCCGTCCTGCCCGCGCCGGGCGCGGACGTGGCCGGCCAGGCGGGCGCGGGCGCGGTGGTCGTCCTGTACGGGTCGAAGTCGGGGCTGTCGGCGGCCCGGCGCACGACCATCACGCAGAACACCGCCGGGGTGCCCAGCTCCGCGGAGGCGGGCGACGGCTTCGGGACCGCCACCGCCACCGCCGACCTCAACCGCGACGGCTACGCCGACCTGGTGGTCTCCGCACCGTACGAGGACACCGCCGAGGGCAAGGACTTCGGCCTGGTCACGGTGTTGTGGGGCAGCAAGGCAGGGCTGACGACGGCCACCCAGCTGCCGCTGCCCACCGCCACGTCGACGCACGGCACGCGGTTCGGGCTGGATCTCGCCGCTCTCAGCCTCGGCGGCGGTCCCAAGGAGCGGATCGTGGTGGCCGGGACGGAAGGCACCGTGAGCTTCAAGGGTCCGTTCAGCCGGACGGGCACCTACGGGACCCGCTCGGTCGAGGAGAACACCCCGTCCGTGGCGAGCGTGACGCTCGGCGACTTCAACGGCAACGCCACTCCCAGCCAGGCTCTCGTCACCGTCGGCCTGAGCGATCTGAGCGGCGGCGCGGTCTACGCGTACCCCGAGTACGGTGACGGTCCGCTCAAGGGCAACGGTTTCATCGCCGCCTCCGGCGACGTCAACGGCGACGGATTCGCCGATCTCGTGGTCGGCGACCCGGCCGAACCCCATGTCGCCGGTGTGGACGGCGCCTCGGGCGGCCGGGTCCTGGTCTGGTACGGAAGCGCGGCCGGTATCTCGGAGGACGCCGAACCCGCGCAGATCACCCAGAACACCGCGGGCGTGCCCGGCGTCAGCGAGAAGAACGACGCATTCGGCGGCGCCCTCGCCGTGGCCGACCTGAACCGGGACGGCCTCGCGGACATCGTCGTCGGCACGCCGTACGAGGGGGTCGCCGGCAAGAACCGGTCCGGCGAGGTGACGGTGATCCCGGGCCGCCGCTCCGGCGCGCTGGGCGCCGGTTCCTACTCCTTCAGCCAGTTCACCGCGGGCGTGGGCGGCGGCAACGAGACGGACGATTTCTTCGGCACCACCGTCTCCGTCGGGGACGTGAACAACGACGGCAGGCCCGAGCTGTTCGTCGGCGCGTCCGGCGAGAACAACTTCACCGGCGCGGTCTGGGTGTTCCCGGGCGGTGCCTCCGGTCCGACGGCCAAGGGCAGCCGGGTCTTCAACGCGGCCTCCGTCAACCTCACCCAGAAGTACGGCACGCTCCTCAGCGGCAACGGCCTGCACGAGCTGATCTGACCGCCGTGAGCACGTCATGGCGCCCGCCGGCGGTCCGGTGCGCCGAAAAGCGCCCGGGACGGTGACGTCCCGGGCGCTCTCGCCGGTTCGGGCGCGAGCGCCCCGGAGCCGGGGCGGTCCGTACTACGCCGCCGAGGCCGACGCCCCCGGCTGCACCGCGTCGTCCGTGCCGTCATGGGTGGCGTCCGGGTCCACGCCCAGGGTCAGGGAGGCCTGCACCCCCTTCGCGATGTGCTTCTTGTCGTACTTCAGCTTGAGCAGGCCGCCCGCGGTGCCGCTCTGGTCGTAGATCGTGTCCTCGGTGAGCGTGGTGCGCTCGGTGGTGCTGGTGGAGTAAGGCGCCACCTCGGCGGAGGCCAGCACGGACTCCTCGGAGAAGAAGAACTGGCCCGTGTGGCAGGTGTGCCCGCCCTCGTACCCCGCGTCGGTCCACTCGCCGTCCACGTGCACCTTGACGTGGACGTGCACACAGCGACCCCGGTACCAGCCCGGGAAGATCGTCTTGAAGGTGACGTGACCGCTGCGGTCCGTCTTCCAGGTGCCGCGCAGATAGCGCTCGTCGTCGGTCGGCTCCTCGTGGCCACCGCCGCCGGTGCCGCCGGAGGGCGCGCCGGACGGGGGCTCACCCGTGGGAGTGCCGGAGGGGGCGTTGCTCGGAACGTCGGTCGGCGCGCCCGAGGGGGCGTCGGTCGGCGCGCCGGCGCCGGTGGACAGGCTCTCGTAACCGGAGTAGATGCCCAGCGCGTCGCAGTGCCAGATGTCGACGGCCGCGTTCTTGATGGGCTTGCAGGTCTCGGAGTCGATCACCTTGAGGACCAGGGTCAGCGGGATGCCTTCCTTGTCCCCGGTGATGTCCTTACGGATCTTGTCCGCGTCGATGTAGTAGGGACCCTCGGTGGTCTCCGAGGTGAGCTTGTAGCAGGTCTCCGCGGCGGTGGCCGACGCGGTCGAGCCGGTGCCCGGCTCACCGGCGAAGGCGGTCACGGCCACTCCGCCGCCCACGCTCGCCACGGCCACGGCCGCTCCGCCCGCCACGACGACCTTGCGCCGGGTCATGCTCCGCTTGTGTGCTGGTCCTTGGTTTCCCGTCATGGGCGGTGACGTTAGGCACGGGCCCTGTCAGGAGCGTGGGGAAGGACTGTGCGTTGCCATGTGCGTGCAAAAGGGGCCAGGGAGCGGCTCCTCCGGAAGACCGACGGTCATCTCAGGACCCTGGAGTGAAAGTCGCCACAGCGGATACGTATGGTTCTCGCCATGCCAGTCCCTGAGGTCATTCCGATCGCTTACGAGCCGCAGGGCCGTACCCAGGCCGTCGGCCGCTACGCGGACGGACAGTTCCTGGGCTCGGTCACCTACGCCTTCCCCGAGAAGTACCGTCCCGACGACGGCTGGGAGGTGCACAAGCGCCTGTACTCGGTGCTGCATCTCTTCGACGCCGACGGCCGCTACCGCGACTCGGAGATCTGGTGCGCCGGCACCTGGGCCGAGCAGCAGCGGTCCCCGCACGGAGGAACGTCGGTGCTCGCCCACGCCCGCGCCCACCTGGCGACCAAGCTCCGCAGCCTGCCCCGGCGCACCTACACGGACATCGCGGTCAGTCCCTTCCGCGTCACCGTCGAAGGCGTGCTGTTCGGCCTGCTGACCGGGGAGGACGACGGCGAGGCCTGGGCCGAGCTCTACCCGGACCACCTCGGCTTCGGCGCGCCCTGGGACGGGCGGTACGACACCTAGGACCGCGGCATCAGAGCCTGAACGGCGAAGGGGGCCGGAAACCGATGTGGTTTCCGGCCCCCTTCGCAAGGGCTCGTCCGGGAGCGGGTTCCGCTTCCCGCGCTCCGCTACTTCGGCTGCGGCTTGCGCACCGAGAGGTGCAGCTCGCGCAGTCGCGCCTCCTCCAGCTCCGTCGGCGCGCCCATCATCAGGTCCTGGGCGTTGCCGTTGAGCGGGAAGGAGATCGTCTCGCGGATGTTGGGCTCGTCCGCGAGGAGCATGACGATCCGGTCGACGCCGGGGGCGATGCCGCCGTGCGGCGGGGCGCCGAAGCGGAAGGCGCGCAGCATGCCCGCGAACTTCTCCTCGACGGTCTCGCGGTCGTATCCCGCGATCTCGAAGGCCTTGAGCATGATCTCGGGCTCGTGGTTGCGGATCGCGCCGGAGGACAGCTCGACGCCGTTGCAGACGATGTCGTACTGCCAGCCCAGGATGTCCAGCGGGTCCTGGGTCCGGAGGGCCTCCAGACCGCCCTGCGGCATCGAGAAGGGGTTGTGCGAGAAGTCGATCGCGCCGGTCTCCTCGTCCTTCTCGTACATCGGGAAGTCGACGATCCAGCAGAACCGGAAGACGTTCTCCTCGAAGTGGCCGGCGCGCTTGGCGGCCTCGACGCGGACCGCGCCCATGATCTTCGAGACCTCGTCGAACTCGCCCGCGCCGAAGAAGACGGCGTGACCGGCCGCCAGCGACAGGCGCTTGGTCAGCTCGGCGACGTTCTCCTCGGTCAGGAACTTCGCGATCGGGCCGCTCAGCGAGCCGTCCTCGGCGACCCGGACCCAGGCCAGGCCCTTCGCGCCCAGCGTCACGGCGAAGTCGCCGAGCTGGTCGAAGAACTTGCGGGGCTGGGCCGAGACGTCCGGCACCGGCAGCGCGCGCACGTGCTTGCCGGCGAACGCCTTGAACTCCGAGCCCTCGAAGATGTCGGTGATGTCGACCAGCTCGAGCTGGGCCCGCAGGTCCGGCTTGTCGGAGCCGTACTTCAGCATCGACTCACGGAACGGGATCCGCGGGAACGGGGACGTCACATGACGGCCGTTGCCGAACTCCTCGAAGAGCTCCGTCATGAGCTTCTCGATGGGCTGGAAGACGTCCTCCTGCTCGACGAAGGACATCTCCACGTCGAGCTGGTAGAACTCGCCCGGCGAACGGTCCGCACGGGCGTCCTCGTCACGGAAGCAGGGCGCGATCTGGAAGTACCGGTCGAAGCCCGAGATCATCAGCAGCTGCTTGAACTGCTGCGGGGCCTGCGGCAGCGCGTAGAACTTGCCCGGGTTCAGGCGGGACGGCACGACGAAGTCGCGGGCGCCCTCGGGGGAGGTGGCGCTCAGGATCGGGGTCGCCATCTCGTTGAAGCCCAGCGCCGTCATCTTGTGGCGGATCGCCGAGATGACCGCCGTACGCAGCATGATGTTGCGGTGCATACGCTCGCGGCGCAGGTCCAGGAAGCGGTACTCCAGGCGCCGCTCCTCGTTGACCCCGTCCTCGGCGTTGATCGTGAAGGGCAGCGGCTGGGCGGCGCCGAGCAGCTCGACCTCGCCGACCTCGACCTCGACCTCACCGGTGGGCAGCTCGGGGTTGACGTTGTCGCTGCCGCGGGAGACGACCTTGCCGTCGACGCGGACCGTCGACTCCTTGGTCACCTTGTCGAGAGCCTCGTATGCGGGCGTGCCGGGGCGGGCGACGAGCTGCGTGATGCCGTAGTGATCGCGCAGATCGATGAAGAGGATGCCACCCAGGTCGCGCCGATTGTGCAGCCAGCCACTCAGCCGGACGTCGGTGCCGACGTCAGAGGCGCGGAGCTCGCCGCAGGTGTGGGACCTGTACCGATGCATCGTCGTTCATCCAGCCTTCGCGGATCGGGGTCGTGTTTCACGTGAAACCTCACCCCAGCCTACCGGCCGGTCCGTCATCACCTCCCCACCATTAGTACGGCAGGTCCGGGGGCGGGTCCCCGCGAGGGCCCGGACAGCGCCTCGGGGCCCGCGCTATGCCTCCGACGGCCCGGACGGCACCTCGGGCGGCCCGGACGGCCCGGACGGCCCGGACGGTCCGGACGACCCGGACGGCCCGGACGGCCCGGACGGCAGGTGACGGGTGCGCAGTTCGTGCAGGACCCCGAAGACGGCCGCCGTCAGCGGCACGGACAGCAGCATCCCGAGGATCCCGGCCACGGACGCGCCCGCGGTGATCGCCAGCATCACCACGGCCGGATGCATCTGCACGGTCCGGCTCTGGATCGCCGGCTGGAGCACATGCCCCTCCAGCAGCTGCACCCCCACCACCACACCGAGCGCCCACAGCGCGATGACGAATCCGCGTTCGGCGAGCGCGACCAGCACGGCCACCGACCCGGAGAGAAAGGCCCCGAGGTAGGGGATGTAGGCGGCGACGAAGACGAGCGCGCCGAGCCCGATGGCCCCCGGCACCCGCAGGATCAGCAGACCGACGGTGATGCAGACCGCGTCGATCAGCGCGATGAGCGTCGTCCCGCGCATGAACCCCTCGACGGCCTCGAAGGCGCGCCGCGCCATCACCTCCACGGTGTCGGCGGTGCCGCGCGGGGCGAGCGACCTGAGCGCGGGGGAGACCCGGTGGGCGTCGCGCAGGAAGAAGAAGACGAGCAGCAGGGCCAGAACGGCGACGGCGATGGTCTCGCCGACGACGCTGACCCCGCTGATGACGTTGGAGGCGGCGGTCCCGCCGAACCGGGAGAGCAGCTCCTTGCTGTGGCCGGCGAGGTCGTCCAGCGAGGTGCCGGCGGCACCGAAGTGGTCGGCGATGCTGCGCGCCGCGGTCCTGAGCGAGGCGACGATCTCGTCCCCGGTGTGGACGAGCGCCGCGACGACGATGTACACGGCTCCGCCGACGACGGCCACCACGGCGACACAGGTGACCACGGCCGCGACGGACCGGTTGACCCCGGCCTTCACCAGCCGGCGGTGCAGCGGCCCGAGCAGCGCGGTCCCCAGCAGCGCGAGCAGCACGGGCGTCACGGCCGTACGGAGCTCGGCGCACAGCCGGATCCCGAGATAGCCGACCCCGGCGACCAGCAGGACGACGGCACACCAGGCGGCGAGCCGACGGGCGGGATCGGGAAGCAGGTGCACACCTCCACCCGATCACGCGACGGGCGGGCCGTCCCGTCGGGACGGCCCGCCCGGGTGACGGAGCGTCAGGCCTGCGGTCCGCCCTCGGTCATCCCGTGCACCGCCGGAACGGTCCCCAGGCGGCCCTTCTGGAAGTCCTCGAACGCCTGCTGGAGCTCCCGCTGGTTGTTCATCACGAACGGGCCGTAGTGGGCCATCGGCTCCCGGATGGGCTGTCCGCCCAGGAGCACGACCTCCAGGTCCGGGGTGTGGGAGTCCTGCTGTGCGTCGGCGCGGACGGTCAGCGAGGAGCCCGCGCCGAAGACGGCCGTCTGGCCCAGCTTGATCGGCCGGCGCTCGGTGCCCACCGAACCCCGTCCGGCCAGCACGTAGGCGAGGCCGTTGAAGTCCTCGCGCCACGGCAGGGTGAGCTCGGCGCCCGCGGCCAGTGTCGCGTGGATCATCGTGATCGGGGTGTGGGTGATGCCGGGGCCCTGGTGGCCGTCCAGCTCACCGGCGATGACCCGCAGCAGCGCGCCGCCGTCGGGGGTGGACAGCAGCTGGACGTTGCCGCCGCGGATGTCCTGGTAGCGCGGGGCCATCATCTTGTCCTTGGCCGGGAGGTTCACCCACAGCTGGAGGCCGTGGAAGAGCCCGCCCGACATGACCAGGGACTCCGGCGGCGCCTCGATGTGCAGCAGGCCCGAGCCCGCCGTCATCCACTGGGTGTCGCCGTTGGTGATGGTGCCGCCACCGCCGTTGGAGTCCTGGTGGTCGAAGACGCCGTCGATGATGTAGGTGACGGTCTCGAAGCCGCGGTGCGGGTGCCAGGGGGTGCCCTTGGGCTCGCCCGGCGCGTACTCCACCTCGCCCATCTGGTCCATCATGATGAACGGGTCCAGATGGCGGTAGTTGATCCCGGCGAACGCGCGGCGCACCGGGAAGCCCTCGCCCTCGAAGCCGCTGGGCGCGGTCGTCACGGTGAGCACGGGGCGGGCCACCGCATCGGCGGGAGCGGCCACACGGGGCAGCGTCAACGGGTTCTCGACGGTTACTGCGGGCATGTCGGTACCTCCTTGTGCAACCAGATTAGTTGAGCATTGAACTTTCTGCCACCCTCAACGGAGAGAGCCCGGAGGGAATTCCCTCCGGGCTCGGGTCGTGGCATCGGGGTCGGCCGGGGCGGCTGGATCGGGCGGCCTGGGCGGACGGTCAGCCGTACATGCGACGCATCGCGAATTCGACCATCTGCTCCACGGCCTTGGCGTCGAAGACCATCCGGTACTCGCCCTCCATGTCGAGGACGAACCCGTACCCGGTCGGCAGCAGGTCGATCACCTCGGCTCCGGTGATCACGAAGTACTTGGACTCCTTGCCCGCGTACCGGCGCAGCTCCTTGAGGGAGCTGAACATCGGGATCACCGGCTGCTGGGTGTTGTGCAGCGCGAGGAAGCCAGGGTTGTCACCGCGCGGGCAGTAGACCTTCGAGGTGGCGAAGACCTGCTGGAAGTCCTCCGCGGCCACCTGGCCGGTGGTGAAGGCACGGACCGCGTCGACCAGCGAGGGCGGCGACGGTTCCGGGTAGTGCGGCGGCTGCTGGCCGTAACCGCCGACACCGCCGGGCATCTGCTGCTGCGGCGGGGCGTACCCCTGCTGGGCACCCGCGCTCTGGTCGTAGCCGTACATGCCCCAAAGAGTAACGAGTCACAGATGACCCGATCGGGGTTGCATCTTATTACTGGCGGGTAGCATCATCTAGCTACTTGTTGGTAAGTGAAACAGTCGCGAGGATTCAGCGCCTCGCCGATCCCTCTACGGAGCCGTCGCCATGGGGCACTACAAGTCGAATCTCCGCGACATCGAGTTCAACCTCTTCGAGGTGCTCGGCCGCGACAAGCTGTACGGCAGCGGCCCGTTCGAGGAGATGGACACCGAGACCGCCAGGAGCGTCCTCGCCGAGCTGACCCGCCTGGCGGAGAACGAGCTGGCCGAGTCCTTCACCGACGCCGACCGCAACCCGCCGGTCTTCGACCCGGAGACGAACACCGCCCCGGTGCCGGCCTCCTTCAAGAAGTCGTACAAGGCGTTCATGGACTCCGAGTACTGGCGCCTCGGCGTGCCCGAGGAGATCGGCGGCTCCACCTCGCCCCGCTCCCTGATATGGGCGTACGCGGAGCTGATCCTCGGCGCGAACCCGGCGGTCTGGATGTACTCCTCCGGCCCCGCGTTCGCGGGCATCCTCTTCGAGGAGGGCAACGACGTCCAGAAGCACATCGCCGCGATGGCCGTCGAGAAGCGCTGGGGCTCCACGATGGTCCTCACCGAGCCCGACGCCGGCTCGGACGTGGGCGCAGGCCGCACCAAGGCGATCCAGCAGGAGGACGGCTCCTGGCACATCGAGGGCGTGAAGCGCTTCATCACCTCCGGTGAGCACGACATGGAGGAGAACATCCTCCACTACGTCCTCGCCCGCCCCGAGGGCCACGGCCCCGGCACCAAGGGCCTGTCCCTCTTCCTCGTCCCGAAGTACGAGTTCGACTTCGAGACCGGCGAGCTGGGCGAGCGCAACGGCGTGTACGCGACGAACGTCGAGCACAAGATGGGCCTCAAGGCCTCCAACACCTGCGAGATGACCTTCGGCGACCGCCACCCCGCCAAGGGCTGGCTGATCGGCGACAAGCACGACGGCATCCGCCAGATGTTCCGCATCATCGAGTTCGCCCGCATGATGGTCGGCACGAAGGCCATCTCCACGCTGTCGACGGGCTACCTGAACGCGCTGGAGTACGCCAAGGAGCGCGTCCAGGGCACCGACCTCGCGAACTTCATGGACAAGACCGCGCCCAAGGTCACCATCACGCACCACCCCGACGTGCGCCGCTCGCTCATGACGCAGAAGGCGTACGCCGAGGGCATGCGCGCCCTGGTCCTGTACACGGCCGCGGTCCAGGACGAGATCCAGATCAAGGAGGCCGCCGGCGAGGACACCTCCGCCGCCGAGGCCCTGAACGACCTCCTCCTGCCGATCGTCAAGGGCTACGGCTCCGAGAAGGGCTACGAGCAGCTCGCCCAGTCGCTCCAGACCTTCGGCGGCTCCGGCTTCCTCCAGGAATACCCGATCGAGCAGTACATCCGCGACGCCAAGATCGACACCCTGTACGAGGGCACCACGGCGATCCAGGGCCAGGACTTCTTCTTCCGGAAGATCGTCCGCAACCAGGGCGCCGCGCTGAACTCCCTGGCCGAGGACATCAAGAAGTTCCTCGCCATCGGCACGGGCGGCGAGGAGCTGTCCGCCGCCCGCGACCACCTGGCCAAGGCGGCCGTCGAGCTGGAGGCCATCGTCGGTCTGATGCTGACCGACCTCGCCTCGACCGAGCAGGACGTCAAGAACATCTACAAGGTGGGCCTGAACACCACCCGCCTGCTGATGGCCTCCGGCGACGTGGTCGTCGGCTACCTGCTGCTCAAGGGCGCCGCGGTCGCCGCCGAGAAGCTGGAGACGGCCTCCGCCAAGGACCGGGCCTTCTACACCGGCAAGATCGCGGCGGCGAAGTTCTTCGCGGCCAACGTCCTGCCCGGCGTCACCCTGGCCCGCAAGGTGGCCACGGACGTCGACCTGGACCTGATGGAGCTGGACGAGGCCGCCTTCTAGTCCCGCCCGCCGTCCCCTGTCGCCCGCCGCCGGTCCCCGGGGGCGGGCGACGGTCCACGCCGGTCCCGGGCCGTACGGAAACAGCTCCACCAAGCCCTCACGAGGGCCCGTTCCCAGTGATGGGGAACGGGCCCTCGTCCGTCGTTAAGGTGAACCCATGAGCGAACCCTCCCGCTTCGACCGCGGCCACACCGACGACCTCATGACCTTCCTGAGCGCGAGCCCGTCGCCGTACCACGCGGTGGCGAACGCCGCCGAGCGGCTGGAGAAGGCCGGCTTCCGGCAGGTCTCGGAGACGGACGCCTGGGACGGGACGAGCGGCGGCAAGTACGTGCTGCGCGGCGGCGCCATCGTGGCCTGGTACGTCCCCGCGGGCGCCACGCCGCACACCCCCTTCCGGATCGTCGGGGCCCACACCGACTCGCCCAACCTGCGGGTCAAGCCGCTGCCGGACACCGGCGCGCACGGCTGGCGGCAGGTGGCCGTGGAGATCTACGGCGGGCCGCTGCTCAACTCCTGGCTCGACCGCGACCTGGGCCTGGCCGGACGGCTGACGCTGCGCGACGGCTCGACGCGTCTGGTCAACGTCGACCGGCCGCTGCTGCGTGTGCCGCAGCTCGCCATCCACCTCGACCGCGCGGTCAACTCCGAGGGGCTCAAGCTCGACAAGCAGCGCCACCTCCAGCCCGTCTGGGGCCTCGGCGACCGGGTGCGCGACGGAGACCTGATCGCCTTCGTGGAGGAGGAGGCGGGCGTCGCCGCGGGCGAGGTGACCGGCTGGGACCTGATGGTCCACTCCGTGGAGGCACCCGCCTACCTGGGCCGCGACAAGGACCTCGTGGCCGGGCCACGGATGGACAACCTGTTGTCGGTGCACGCCGGCACCGCGGCGCTGGCGGCGGTGGCGGCCCTGGACGACCTGCCGTACATCCCCGTCCTCGCCGCCTTCGACCACGAGGAGAACGGCTCGCAGTCCGACACCGGCGCGGACGGCCCGCTGCTGGGCAGCGTGCTGGAGCGTTCGGTGTTCGCCCGCGGAGGGTCGTACGAGGACCGGGCCCGCGCCTTCGCCGGCACCGTCTGCCTGTCCTCCGACACCGGCCACGCGGTCCACCCCAACTACGCCGAGCGGCACGACCCGACGCACCACCCGCGCGTCAACGGCGGCCCGATCCTCAAGGTGAACGTCAACAACCGCTACGCCACCGACGGTACGGGCCGCGCGGTGTTCGCCGCCGCCTGCGAGAAGGCGGACGTCCCGTTCCAGTCCTTCGTCTCCAACAACTCCATGCCCTGCGGCACGACCATCGGCCCGATCACCGCGGCCCGCCACGGCATCCGGACCGTCGACATCGGCGTGGCCATCCTGTCGATGCACAGCGCACGGGAGTTGTGCGGCGCGGACGACCCGCACCTGCTGGCGAACGCACTGGCGGCGTTCCTGGCCGGCTAGCAACAGCCCGCCGCGGCATGGGTGTTGCCAACGGGGGTACCCGCAGTCCAGGACCGGAACGACCGGTCCGGACAGGGAGGCGAGCCTGATGGGCCTCGGCGGATGCATCATCCTCATCGCGGTGGGAGCCATTCTCACGTTCGCGACCGACTGGCACATGCAGGGGGTCGACCTCGACATGGTCGGACTCATCCTCATGCTGGTCGGACTGATCGGTGTGGCGACGTTCAGTGGAATCGCCCGGCGCAGGCGGGTGGTCGTGCCGCCCGCGGCCACCGTCGTCGAGGAGGAACGGCACCACCACCGCGACGGCTATTCCGACGGATACGGCGTGTGATCCCGGCACAACGCCGCAGTCCCCGGCCGCGCGGGCGGACCGTTCACCCGATGTGAGTCACGGAACGTGAAGCGTTGACCCCGTATTGTCAAACAATGTGGCTATCGTGAAGACTCTGCCGCGCAGAGGCCATGGAGTCTTGCAATTCCACGACGGGGGAGCTCTGCCGTGCACGACCTGGCGGTATTCGGCGACCCCGCCGCAAGGAGCAACGCGACCAGTTCACCGACGGGGCGCCACGGCGCCCGCCGCGCGCACGCCGCGCACGAGGAACCGGCCGAGAACCCCCGGCTCGCGGTACTGATCCCGGCGCACAACGAGCAGGACCGCATAGCCGACGCCATCGACGGCCTGTGGCGGCAGAACCGGCGCCCCGACCTGATCGTGGTGGTCGCCGACAACTGCACCGACGACACCGCCGCCGTGGCCGCCGCCCACGGCGCCCAGGTCTTCCACACCCAGGGCAACACCCACAAGAAGGCCGGCGCCCTCAACCAGGCCATCGCCTGGATCCTGCCCCACCTCGACGACCGTGACCTGCTGCTGGTGCAGGACGCTGACACCGTGCTGAACCCCTGGTTCACCGAGACCGCCATCAGCACCTTCAACCGCAAGGTCGGCGCCGTCGGCGGGGTGTTCTACGGCGAGGAGGGCGGCGGACTCCTCGGCCTGCTCCAGCGCATGGAGTTCCACCGCTACGCCTGGGAGCTGGACCGCACCGGCGGCAAGGCCCAGGTGCTGACCGGCACCGGAACCATGTTCCGGGCCCGGGTGCTGCGCGAGGTGCGCGCCGCCCGCCGCGCCGGCACGATCGGCGGCGGCAACAGCTACTACAGCCTCGCCTCGCTCACCGAGGACGACGAGATGACCAAGGCGGTCAAGACCCTCGGCTACCGGGCCATGTCCCCGGCCGGCTGCGAGGTCGTCACCGAGGTCATGCCCACCCTGCCCAAGCTGTGGCACCAGCGGCTGCGCTGGCAGCGCGGAGCGCTGGAGAACCTCCGCGACTACGGCTGGACCCGGGTCACCGCCCGCTACTTCGTCCAGCAGTTCCTGATGGGCTTCGGCGCGCTCTCGTTCCTGGTCTACCTGACCTTCATGATCGCGTGCACGGCGATCTACGGCCTGCCAGGCCTGTCCCCGTTCTGGACCTCGATCGGCCTGATCTTCGTGGTCGAGAAGACCGTCTCCGTCCGTCGCGCCGGCCCCAAGGCACTCCTGGTGGCGCTGCTGATGATCCCGGAGATGCTCTACGACCTGTTCCAGCACGCCGTCTACTTCGCCTCGCTGTGGGGCCTGTTGCGCCGCAGCGAGGAGAAGTGGGTGGCCACATGAGCCCCCCACACCTTCCGACAGCACATCAGCACCAAGGAGAACGACCATGTACGGACGAGTCATAGGTGTCGGCACCACCGGCGCCGGCGGGGCCACGCTGGCCGCCACCGGAATGTGGATGAACAGCATGGCCATGATGGTTGCCGCCACCACGCTGGTGGCGGCCGGAGTGGCCCTGTTCAAGCTGGCGCCGCGCCCGCGCCGCCGCTGAACCGCCGGAACGCCCCGGCCCACCGGGGCGTTCCGGCTCGTCGGACGCCCTGAGAGGTCAGGGCTCCCCGGCTCCTCGGACGCCCTGAGACGTCAGGGCGTCCGAGGCCGACGGGTTCGACCCGTCAGGCACCCCGTGCCGTCTCCTGGTCGTCCATGCCGGCCAGGACCAACGGCAGCCGGTCCGCCCCGCCTTCGGTGAGGCGGACCGGAACCCCCCAGTCCTGCTGGTGCACATGGCAGGCCGGGTACTCGTTGGCCGGATCGTCGTCGCACGACGCGGCCATCGCCGAGACGTGCAGCACGCCCTCGGTCACCGCCGGGTCCAGCTCCAGCGTGCGCGCGAGATCCGTGTCCGCGCCCTCCCCCGCCAGCAGCAGTCCGGGCGGGGTCGAGGAGACCAGCAACCGGGTCGAGGGACCGTAACGGGTGTCCAGCTTCTGCCCCGCCGGCGCCTGGAAGATCACATCCAGCCGCAGCCGGCCGGGCCGCACCTCCGTGGCCGCACGCTGCGTGCGGTGGGCGACCGACTCCACCCGCACCGCCTCCTCCGGCAGCCGCAGCCGGGTCAGCCGGTGCCGGGCCGACTCCACCACCACGATGTCCTCGCCCACCAGCACGGCGTCGCTCGGCTCCCGCAGATCCGTGGCCAGCGTGCTCACCTCGCCGGTCGCGGGGTCGTAGCGACGCAGCGCGTGGTTGTAGGTGTCGGCGACGGCGACCGAACCGTCGGGCAGCGCGGTCACCCCCAGCGGGTGCTGGAGCAGCGCCTGCCCGGCGGCCCCGTCCCGGTGCCCGAAGTCGAACAGGCCGGTGCCCACGGCCGTGTGGACGACGCCGTCGAGGTCCACCCAGCGCAGCGCGGACGTCTCGGAGTCGGCGAGCCACAGCCGGTCGGCGGTGGCCGCGAGCCCGGAGGGCTGGGCGAACCAGGCCTCGGTCCCCGGCCCGTCGACGAGCCCCTCGTTGGTCGTCCCCGCCGCGACGGCGACGGTCCCGGCGGCGGGGTCGTACGCCCACAGCTGGTGGACGCCCGCCATCGCGATCCACACCCGGCCGCCGAAGACGGCCACGTCCCACGGCGAGGACAGGTCGACCTCCCGGGCCGGTCCTGACGACGGCGAACCCTGCCACCACTGACGGCCGGTGCCCGCCAGGGTCGTCACCTCGCCGGTCGACGGATCCAGGCGCCGCAGGGCGTGGTTGACCGTGTCGGCGACGACCACGGCCCCGTCCAGCAGCGTCAGACCCTGCGGCTCGTTGAAGGTCGCCGTGTCCGCCGTACCGTCCGCGAACCCGCGCGCCCCCGATCCGATCCGCCGCAGGACCGTCTCGCCGTCCTCGGCGAGTTCCACCAGCTGATGCCGGGTCGTGTCGCTGACCAGGAAGGTCCCGGAGGGCAGCAGCAGCGCCTTGCCGGGGAAGCGCAGCACCGTCGGCTCGGGCTCCGGCGCCACGTACGGCCCGTCGCCGCGGCGCAGCGTGCCCTTCGCCTCGTGCTCGGCCTCCAGCTCCTCGACGAGCCGCGCGATCGCGTGCGCGTGTCCCTCACCGGCGTGCTGCGCGACGACGTAGCCCTCGGGGTCGATCACGACCAGCGTCGGCCAGGCCCGCACCGCGTACTGCTTCCAGGTGGCGAGCTCCGGGTCGTCGAGCACGGGGTGCTCCACCCCGTAGCGTTCGACCGCGTCCACGACCGCCTGGTGCTCGGCCTCGTGCACGAACTTCGGCGAGTGGACACCGACGATCACGACGGTGTCCCGGTGCTTCTCCTCCAGCTCCCGCAGCTCGTCGAGGACATGCAGGCAGTTGATGCAGCAGAAGGTCCAGAAATCCAAGATCAATGTGCGACCTCGGAAGTCGGCGAGCTTCAGGTCCTTCCCGCCCGTGTTGATCCAGCCCCCCTTGCCGATCAGCTCGGGGGCACGGACACGGACACGGCGGGGAGAGGAGTCGCTCATGATCCCAGAGTGCCATCACCGCTGCTGGGACGTGGTCCCGCCCTGCCCACCGCGCCGGGACGGCGGGCAGGGCGATCACCCCGTGACGATCGGTCCGCGTCGGGGAAGTCATGCGGGCATGAGATTCCTGGTACGCGACCGGCTGCTCGGCTTCGGCGACGACTACTGGATCGAGGACGAGCACGGCGAGAAGGTCTTCCTCGTCGACGGCAAGGCGATGCGGCTGCGCGACACCTTCGAGCTGAAGGACGCCCGCGGCCGCGTCCTGATCGACTTCCACCGCAGGATGCTGACGTTGCGGGACACGATGGCGATCGAGCGGGACGGCGAGCCGCTCGCGACGATCCGCCGCAAACGGCTCTCCCTGCTGCGCAACCACTACCGGGTGTCGCTCGTGGACGGCACCGAGCTGGACGTCGGCGGCAAGGTCCTCGACCGCGAGTTCGCCGTCGAGTACGACGGCGAACTGCTCGCCGTCGTCTCCCGGCGGTGGCTGCACGTGCGGGAGACGTACGGCGTCGACGTCGTACGGGAGGACGCCGATCCGGCGCTGCTGATCGCGGTGGCGGTGTGCGTCATCCACCTGGCGGAGCAGGAGCGGGAGGGAGAACGGGTGCGGGACTGATCCCGGTTCCTCAGCGAAGGGGCGCGGCCAGTCCCAGGACCCGGTCCTTCAGGGCGGGGAACTGCTCCCGGACCGCGGCGACCTTCGCCGGGTCGAACTCCACGCTGAGGACCTCCTCCTCGGGGCCCGCCTGCGCGAGGACCTCGCCCCAGGGATCGACCACGATCGAGTGCCCCGCCTGGGGGACTCCCGCATGGGTCCCGGCCGTTCCGCACGCGAGCACGAACGCCTGGTTCTCCACCGCCCGCGCCTGGGCCAGCAGCGTCCAGTGCGCGCGTCGGCGCTCCGGCCAGCCGGCCGGGAGCAGCAGCACCTCGGCGCCGGCGTCGACGAGCCCGCGGAAGAGTTCGGGGAAACGGAGGTCGTAGCAGGTGGCCAGACCGGCCGTGGTGCCGGCCAGGCGCGCGGTGCGCAGTTCCGTACCCGCGCCCATGAGCACGGCCTCGCCCTTGTCGAATCCGAAGCGGTGGATCTTGCGGTAGGCGGCGGCGAGCTCTCCGGAGGGGGAGAAGAGGAGCGAGGTGTTGTACAGGGAGCCGTCCGGGTCCCGCTCCGGGATCGAGCCCGCGTGCAGCCACACGCCCGCCTCGCTCGCGGCCTTCGCCATCGCCTCGTGGGTCGGCCCGTCGAGCGGCTCCGCCTCGTCGGCGAACCGCTCGTAGGCGAAGGCGCCCGTGGTCCACAGCTCGGGCAGCATCACCAGGTCGGCGGCGCCCGCCCGATCCCGTACCAGAGAGGCCACCCGGGCCCGCCGTGACGCGGTCGATTCGCCTTCGTCCACGGCGACTTGGATCAAAGAGGCGCGCACACTACCACCGTCCTGGCATTCGAGCCGTCCACACGGGCCTACGATCGTCACACGAAAGCACTGCCGGGGTGCCTCGCAGCAGCGTAACTTGGGGGTCCCCCCGATTCGAGCGGAGCCGAGAATAGGGGGAGCCGAGGCACCCACCGATTGTCACCTCCCGCTGGCAACGCCGCCGTAAACCAACCGTGTACCGACCGCCGAGGGGTCCCGTTCCGTGAGTCTGCATCCCACCCTCCAGCCCTACGCCGACGCCTGGACCCACTCCATCGACGCGATATCCGAACTGGTCCAGCCGCTCGTGGAGGGCGAGTGGAACCGGCGGACCCCGTGCCCGGGATGGTCGGTCAGGGACGTCGTCTCGCATGTGATCGGCCTGGACTGCGAGATGCTGGGCGACCCGCGCCCCATCCACACCCTGCCGCGGGACCTGTTCCACGTCACCAACGAGCACCAGCGCTACATGGAGATGCAGGTCGACGTCCGCCGCCACCACACGGCGCCGGAGATGACGTCGGAGCTGGAGTACACGGTCATCCGCCGCAACCGCCAGCTGCGCAACGAATCCCGCGATCCCGGTACGAAGGTGCGCGGCCACCTCAGCACCGAGGTCACCCTCGAGGAGTCCATGCGCACCCACGCGTTCAACGTCTGGGTGCACGAGCAGGACCTGCGGGCCGCCCTCGGCCGTCCGGGCGACCTCGACTCCCCCGGCGCGCACATCGCCCGCGACGTGCTGCTCGCCGCCCTCCCCCAGGTCGTGGCCGACAAGGCGCAGGCTCCGCGCAGTTCGGCGGTCGTCCTCGACGTGCACGGGCCCGTCGAGTTCCTGCGCACGATCCGCGTCGACATCCAGGGCCGCGGCACCCTGGAGACGGCCCCCGCCCTCGGCCCCGCCGCCACCCTCACCCTCGACTGGGAGACCTTCGTGCGCCTGGCCTGCGGCCGGGTGTCAGCGGACGCGGTGGCGGACCGGATCAAGACGGAGGGCGACCCGGAGCTCACCGGGGCGATCCTGCGGAACTTCGCGGTGACCCGGTGACGCGGGTGACCCCGTAGCGCGGTGACGTCGTGGCGCGGTGACGTCGTGGCGCGGTGACCCCATGACGCGGGTGACCCGGTGACGCGGAGGCGTGCCGGCCCGGTGGGGCCGGCCACGGGCGGGGGACACCCGCCCGTGGGCCCGCTCACCCTCACACCGGTACGTGCACCGTCTCCACCCGGGACGCCACCAGCCGCTCCCGCTCCCGCCGGGCCGCCCGGCCCCGCAGGCGCAGGATCTGGCTGACACCGAGCGCCTGGAGGACGAACACCGCGGAGAAGGCGACGGTGAAGTCGTCGCCGGTGGCGTCCAGCAGCACACCCACCGCGAACAGCGTCGTCATCGAGGCGACGAACCCGCCCATGTTCGTGATGCCGGACGCGGTTCCCTGCCGCTCCGGCGGATTCGCCGGCCGCGCGAAGTCGAAGCCGAGCATCGACGCCGGTCCGCACGCCCCGAGCACCGCGCACAGCACGATCAGCAGCCACATCGGCGCGTGCGCGCCGGGCCAGGCCAGCGTCACCGCCCAGACCACGGCCGTGGCCCCCACCGTCCCCAGCGCCAACGGCAGCCGGGCCTCGTGGTGCCGGGCCACGATCTGGCCGTACACCAGGCCGACCATCATGTTGGAGAGCACGACCAGCGTGAGGAGTTCACCGGCGGTGGCCCTGCTGAGCCCCTGTGCCTCGACCAGGAACGGCATCCCCCACAGCAGCAGGAACACCATCGCGGGGAACTGGGTGGTGAAGTGCACCCACAGCCCCAGGCGCGTCCCCGGCTCCCGCCAGGACGCGAGGATCTGACGGCGGACGTAGGCGGCGCCCCGGTGCGGGAACGGCTCCGGCTCGAACCCCTCGGGGTGGTCCTCCAGGAACAGCAGCAGCAGGACGAGCACCACGACACCGGCGAGCGCGCTGCCCGCGAACGCCGCCGTCCAGCCGACGCCGTGCAGCAGCCGGGCCAGCACCAGCGTCGACACCAGGTTGCCGGCCATGCCGGCCAGACCCGCGAGCTGCGCGACCAGCGGTCCGCGCCGCGCCGGGAACCAGCGCGAGCCGAGCCGCAGCACGCTGATGAACGTCATCGCGTCACCGCAGCCGAGCAGGGCCCGCGACGCGAGCGCCGTGCCGTACGACGGTGAGAACGCGAAGCCCAGCTGCCCGGCCGTGAACAGCACGACGCCGATGGTCAGCACCTTCCTGGTGCCGAGCCGGTCCACCAGGAGCCCCACGGGTATCTGCATGCCCGCGTACACCAGCAACTGGAGGATGGAGAAGGTGGACAGCGCGGAGGCGCCCACGTGGAAGCGGTCGGCGGCGTCGAGTCCCGCCACGCCCAGGGACGTGCGGAAGATGACGGCGACGAAGTAGACGGCGACGCCGATGGACCAGACGGCCACGGCGCGACGGCCGCCCGGCGGGTCCGAGGGGAGCACCGTCACGGGCCTGGAGCCGCCGCTCATCGGACCTCGCCCCGGGCCAGATGGGAGAACCAGCCGATGTGCCGGTGGACCAGGGAGACGGCCGCCTCCGCGTCCCCCGCGCGCAGCGCGCCGAGGATCTCCTCGTGCTCGGCGAGGGTCTTGGCGATCCGGTCGGGGTGGGAGTGCATCACCGCCACGCCCATCCGGAGCTGGCGGTCGCGGAGCTGGTCGTAGAGGCGGGAGAGGATCTCGTTGCCCCCGCTGCGGACGATCTCCGCGTGGAAGCAGCGGTCGGTGACGGCGGCGCCCGCCAGGTCCCCGGCGGCGGCCTGGGCCTTCTGGCGGGCCAGCAGCCCCTCCAGCCGTTCGAGGAGACCGGCGGGGGCGGGTACGGCCTTGCGCGCCGCGTGCTCCTCCACCAGCAGCCGGGTCTCCACGACGTCGGCGATCTCCTGCGCGGAGACCGGCAGGACCAGGGCGCCCTTCTTCGGGTAGAGCTTGATCAGCCCCTCGGCCTCCAGCCGCAGCAGTGCCTCGCGCACGGGGGTGCGCGAGACCCCGACGGCCTCGGCGAGCTCGCCCTCGGTGAGCAGGGTGCCGCCCTCGTAACGGCGCTCCAGGACGGCTTGCTTGACGTGGCTGTAGACGCGGTCGGCGGCGGGTGCTTGTTTGACGGCCAGGCTCATGCCCACAGGATAGATACATCACGTACGCATGGTGGCGTCCGTTCCAGCATCCGGACCCCGGACCGGACGAACCTCTCCCTCTTCACCCGTTCAGGGAATTCGGCCCCAGCAACCGCACAACCTTCTGTGCTACTTACGTGTCACACACTTGCGGCCCTCTCGCTGTAGCCCGCCAACTCGGCCGCACAACAGGGGCATTCAACTTATTCGGGGTAACTCACTTGATAAAGGGCATTAAGGGCATCCGTCGCCGCCGTGTCGCCGCCGTAGCCGTCACCGCGGGCGCCGTGCTGGCCACCGGAGCCTTCGCCGCCGCACCCGCGCAGGCCGTCACCACGCCGTCGATCCTGGGCAAGACCGGCTATGTGATGAACAACGCGAACGGTGCGACGCTCTACAACAAGGGCATGGACACCAAGCTGTCCACCGGTTCCACCACGAAGATCATGACCGCGAAGGTCGTGCTCTCGCAGTCCAACCTCAACCTGGACGCCAAGGTCACCATCCAGAAGGCGTACAGCGACTACATCGTCGCCAAGGGCGCGTCGTCCGCCCACCTGATCGTCGGTGACAAGGTCACCGTCCGCCAGCTGCTCTACGGTCTGATGCTGCCGTCCGGCTGCGACGCCGCGTACGCGCTGGCCGACAAGTACGGCACCGGTTCGACCAGGGCCCTGCGGGTGAAGTCGTTCCTCGCCAAGATGAACTCCACCGCCAAGAGCCTCGGCATGACGAACAGCCACTTCGACTCGTTCGACGGCATCGGCAGCGGCAGCAACTACTCGACGGCGAAGGACCTGACGAAGCTCGCCAGCAGCGCGATGAAGAGCGCGAACTTCCGCGCGATCGTCAAGACCAAGTCGTACACGGCGAAGACGATCACCAAGACCGGCAGCACCCGCACCATGGCCGCGTGGACGAACACGAACACGCTGCTCAGCACCTACAGCGGCGCCATCGGCGTGAAGACCGGCTCCGGCCCCGAGGCGAAGTACTGCCTCGTCTTCGCCGCGACCCGGAACGGCAAGACCGTCATCGGCACGATCCTCGCCGACACCAACGTGACGCAGCGCGCCACGGACGCCACGAAGCTCCTCAACTACGGCTTCGCGCGACTGGCCTGACGCACACCTATCGAGGAGGGGTCCTTCCGCGGCGGCGGAAGGACCCCCCTCGGCGTTTCCGCCCGATTTCACCCGCAACGGTGAACATCATTGCGCTGGCTGGCATATTCGATTTCCTCCGCTCTACGTTCCGCAGCGGAGGTGGTTCACATGAATGAACCCAGCAAGCGGCCCGACGCGGGCAAGCAGTACGACGCGATCGACGTCGGCGACTTCGTCTACGCGGCCACGGGAGCCCGGGTCCGCCGGCTGACCCTGCCGGGCGGGGCGCACTGGTTCCCTGCGGTCGACGTGTGCAAGGAGTTGGGGTACGCCAACTCGCGGAAGGCTCTTTCCGATCACGTACCCGAAGAACATCGAGACAATCTCGAGACCGTCACTGGAAGTTACGGTCTCAGCATTCCCCCAGGCAGGAACTGGCGCCGAGACTTGCAGCTCATCGATCTCCAGGGTCTGATCCTGCTCGTCAACGGCTGCACCAAGCCCGCCTGCGCGCCCTTCAAGCAGTGGTGCGCCGAGGTGATCGAGACCGTCCAGCGCGAGGGTTCGTACACCCTGGAGGAGGCCGAGGTGCAGCCCGCCGCACCGGGCGCCCCCATCGCGTACGCCATGCCGCAGCAGGTCGCCGACGCCATCGTCCGGCTCGAGGAGCGCAACATCCAGGCGGACGAGCAACTCGCCGTCACCCGGCAGGAGTCGCTCGCTCTGCGGCGCACCACGGTGGACCTTCAGCACACCACGGTGGACCTGCAACGCACCATGGTGGACCTGCAACGGACCACGGTGGACATCCAGACGAGCATGATGGAGATGCAGCACACCCTGCTGGAGATGCAACGCGAGGCCATCGCGGCGCAGCAGGCCGTTGCGCTGGCCCTGGAACGCATCGCGAACCGGCTCGACACCCTGGCCCTCGACCGTCCGGCGCCCGCCGCCTGCCCGGTGAACCCGACCACCGAGTCCGTGCTGGCCGACTGGCGGCGGCGGCTGTCCGTGACGTCGGACGTGTGGGCGGTGGCAGTGGCGATCGTCCCGGTCCTGGTCGAGACGGGTGAGCTGCGTCAGCCGCTGGAGTCCATCGCGGCCCGTACGGGACTCTCGGTGCACCGGGTGAACGACAGCCTGCGCATGCTGCGCAAGCACGCCTGCATCCACTCCCGGGGCGCAAGCGAGGACGGGGCGCCGATCTACGTGCTCAACCGGCCCTGATCCGGAACACCTGACCCGGAACGGCAGAGAGGGGACGGTCGCAAACCGAAGTTGCGGCCGGCCCCTCTCTGCGTCGAGCCTATCCGGTCGAGACGACCGTCACGCCCAGGTGATCAGCTTTTTCGGCTCCTCCAGGATCGCCGCGACATCCGCGAGCACCTTCGATCCCAGTTCGCCGTCGACCAGACGGTGGTCGAAGCTCAGGGCCAGCGTGGTGACCTGACGGGGCTTCACCTTGCCCTTGTGGACCCACGGCTGGAGCTTGATCGCACCGACCGCGAGGATCGCGGACTCACCCGGATTGAGGATCGGCGTACCGGTGTCGACGCCGAAGACGCCGACGTTGGTGATCGTCACCGTCCCGCCCTGCATCGCCGCCGGCGAGGTCCTGCCCTCACGCGCCGTGGACACCAGCTCGCCCAGTGCCTCGGCCAGCTGCGGCAGCGTCTTGGTCTGCGCGTCCTTGATGTTCGGCACGATCAGACCGCGTGGGGTGGCCGCCGCGATGCCCAGGTTGACGTAGTGCTTGAGCACGATCTCCTGGTTGGCCTCGTCCCAGGACGCGTTGACGTCCGGGTTGCGCTTGATGGCGACCAGCAGGGCCTTGGCGATCAGCAGCAGCGGGTTCACCCGCAGCCCCTGCATGTCCTTGTCCTGCTTCAGCTCCTCGACGAGCTTCAGCGTGCGCGTCACGTCGACCGTCACGAACTCCGTGACGTGCGGCGCGGTGAACGCCGAACCGACCATGGCCTGCGCGATCGCCTTGCGGACCCCCTTGACCGGGATCCGGGTCTCGCGGGCGGCGTCGTACGCCGCGACCGGCGCCGGAGCCTGCACCGGAGCCGGGGCGGCGGCCGGGGCGGACGCCGCCGGGGTCACCGGAGCGGCGACGGCCGGGGCCTGCGCGGCGGCGGCCGCCGCGTGCACGTCCTCACGCGTGACGATGCCGTCCGGACCGGACGGAACCACCTGCGCCAGGTCCACGCCCAGGTCCTTGGCCAGCTTGCGCACCGGGGGCTTGGCCAGCGGACGCTGCCCGGCGGTGGCGGCCGGGCCGCCCGTGCCGTTCAGCTCGCCCTGGATCGCCGCCGAAGCCTCCTGGGCCGCCTGGCCCGGGGCCTGCGTGCTCCTGCGGGGGCGCCGACGGGTGGAGGAGGTGGCCACGCCGTAGCCGACGAGGACCGGCGTGCGGGCCGGCGCCGCCGGCTCCTCGGGTGCCGGGGGCTCCTCCTGCTGCGCCGCGGCGGGCGCCGGGGCCTCGACGGGGGCGGCCCCGCCCGCCACGTCCACCGCGATGATCGCCGTGCCCACGTCCACCGTGGTGCCTTCGGGGAATCGCAGTTCGCGGACCACTCCGTCATAGGGGATGGGGAGTTCGACGGCCGCCTTGGCGGTCTCGACCTCGCACACCACCTGGCCGTCCGTCACCGTGTCGCCGGGCTGGACATACCACTTGAGGATCTCGGCCTCGGTGAGTCCCTCGCCCACGTCGGGCATCTTGAACTCGCGTACGGACCCTTCGGTCATCGTCGTCACGACCCTCTCCTCAGTACGCCAGGGCACGGTCGACGGCGTCGAGCACCCGGTCCAGGCCAGGCAGGTACTCCTCCTCCAGGCGGGCCGGCGGGTACGGGGCGTGGTAGCCGCCGACCCTGAGCACCGGAGCCTCCAGGTGGTAGAAGCAGCGCTCCGTGATCCGGGCGGCGATCTCCGCGCCGGAACCGAAGAACACGGGCGCCTCGTGGACCACGACCAGGCGGCGGGTCTTCTCGACCGAGGCCTGGACGGTGTCGAAGTCCAGCGGGCTGACCGAGCGCAGGTCCAGTACCTCCAGGGACTTGCCCTCCTCGGCGGCCGCGGCGGCGACCTCCAGGCACGTCTTGACCATCGGGCCGTACGCGACGAGCGTGAGGTCCGTGCCCTCGCGGGCGACGTGGGCCCTGTGCAGCTCGCCCGGGATGGCGTCGGTGTCGACCTCGCCCTTGTCCCAGTAGCGGCGCTTGGGCTCGAAGAAGATGACCGGGTCGTCGCTCTGGATCGCCTGCTGGAGCATCCAGTAGGCGTCGGAGGGGGTCGCCGGGGTGACGACCTTGAGGCCCGCGACGTGCGCGAAGAGCGACTCGGGGGACTCGGAGTGGTGCTCGACGGCACCGATGCCGCCGCCGTACGGAATGCGGATGACGACCGGCACCTTCACGGCGCCCAGCGACCGGGCCCGCATCTTCGCGAGCTGGGTGACGATCTGGTCGTACGCCGGGAAGACGAAGCCGTCGAACTGGATCTCCACGACCGGCCGGTAGCCGCGCAGCGCCAGGCCGATCGCGGTGCCGACGATGCCGGACTCGGCGAGCGGGGTGTCGATGACCCGGTCCTCGCCGAAGTCCTTCTGGAGGCCGTCGGTGATCCGGAAGACTCCGCCCAGCTTGCCGACGTCCAGGCCCATGACGACGACCTTGGGGTCGGTCTCCAGGGCCTTGCGCAGCGACTCGTTGAGCGCCTTCGCGAGGGGAAGCGTCTGAACAGCCATGATTACTCGGCCTCTCCGCCCGTGAAGGACGCCTGGTAGGCGGCGAACTGCGCGCGCTCCTCGTCGACGAGCGCGTGCCCGTCCGCGTACACGTTGTCGAAGATCGCCATGTGCTCCGGTACGGGCATGGCCCGGACGACCTCGCGGACGTGCTTGCCGAGCGCCTCGCTCTCCGTCTCGAGCTCCTCGAAGAAGGCCGCGTCGGCGTGGCCCTCGTTCTCCAGGTGGGCCTTGAGGCGCAGGATCGGGTCCTTGGCCTCCCACTCCTCGCGCTCCGCGTCGCGGCGGTAGCGGGTCGGGTCGTCGGAGGTGGTGTGGGCGGCCATGCGGTACGTGAACGCCTCCACCAGCGTCGGTCCCTCGCCGTGCCGGGCGCGCTCCAGGGCCGCGCGGGTCACCGCGAGGCAGGCCAGGACGTCGTTGCCGTCGACCCGGACGCCGGGGAAACCGAAGCCGCGGGCTCGCTGGTAGAGCGGGACGCGGGTCTGCTTCTCGATGGGCTCGGAGATCGCCCACTGGTTGTTCTGGCAGAAGAACACGACCGGGGCGTTGTAGACCGCCGAGAAGACGAACGACTCGTTGACGTCGCCCTGGCTGGAGGCGCCGTCGCCGAAGTACGCGAGCACGGCGGAGTCCGCGCCGTCCTTGGCGACGCCCATCGCGTAGCCGGTGGCGTGCAGGGTCTGCGAGCCGAGGACGATCGTGTACAGGTGGAAGTTGTTGCTGTTGGGGTCCCAGCCGCCGTGGTTCACACCGCGGAACATGCCGAGCAGGTTGGTGGGGTCGACCCCGCGGCACCAGGCGACGCCGTGCTCGCGGTAGGTCGGGAAGACGTAGTCGTCGTCGCGCAGGGCCCGGCCGGAGCCGATCTGGGCGGCCTCCTGGCCGAGCAGCGAGGCCCACAGGCCCAGCTCGCCCTGGCGCTGCAGGGACGTGGCCTCGGCGTCGAAGCGTCGGGTGAGCACCATGTCGCGGTACAGACCACGGAGCTCCTCGGGCGTCACGTCGGCGACGTACTTGTCGTAGTCGGCGTTCTTGACGCGCTTCCCCTCGGGCGTCAGCAGCTGGACGAGCTCCGGCTCCGCGCCCGTTGTGCCCGGCGTGCTGCCGGCGCTCGTGCGCTTGGTACCGGCGCTGCGTCGCGGCTTGCGCGCGGCAGTGCTCTCCACGGTCACGTGTAGCTCCTCCGTCGGTCCGGCCCCCGGGGTTGCCGGCAGGCTCGGGTCCCCCCTGCTCCTTTTTGGAGCCGGAGGGAGCGGCTCACCTGTTCCGGCACCCGTGCACGGGGTGGGTGCCACTCGGCCGGGAACAGGCGTGACAGGTGCCCCGGCGAGCGCCCTGCAACAGTCACGTTACCCAGTGCTCCACATTTCTGTGAAACCCCTCCTGACCTGCGATTTTGCTTGGATTTCCAAGTAAATCGGGATGGACGGGAAGGTTGCTGGTCACAGCCTTGCAGGAGGCCGGAGCAACGGCACGTTATCCCGCTCACCCATGTCACGGGAAGAGCTGACGTGGGAAACTGGCCGGGTGCACGAAGATGGAAAAATCAGGGTATTCCTCCTTGATGACCACGAGGTCGTACGCCGCGGGGTCCACGAGATGCTCTCCGTCGAGGACGACATCGAGGTGGTGGGCGAGGCCGGTACGGCCGCCGAGGCCCTGGCGCGAATTCCGGCCACCCGGCCCGACGTGGCGGTCCTCGACGTACGTCTGCCGGACGGCAGCGGGGTGGAGGTGTGCCGGGAGGTCCGGTCCCGGGACGACTCCGTCAGATGCCTGATGCTGACCTCGTTCGCGGACGACGAGGCCCTCCTTGACGCGATCATGGCGGGCGCCTCCGGCTATGTGCTGAAGGCCATCCGGGGCAACGAACTGCTGACCGCCGTCCGCGACGTCGCCGCCGGGAAGTCACTGCTCGACCCGCAGGCCGCGGCGCGCGTGCGCGAGCGCCTGCGCGAGGGCGGACAGGCCGGGGCCGACGACCGGCTCGACCGGCTGACCGAGCAGGAGCGCAGGATCCTCGACCTGATCGGCGAGGGACTCACCAATCGCCAGATCGGCGAGCGGCTGCACCTCGCGGAAAAGACGATCAAGAACTACGTCTCGGGCCTGCTGGCGAAACTCGAGATGCAGCGGCGTTCCCAGGCCGCCGCCTTCGTGGCCCGGATGCAGACCGGAAAAAAGTGAACACACGTGCGCGGTGATCGCCCCGGCTCCCTCCGGACCTCCGTCGACGGCCGCCGGGACCGGTTCGAGCACACTATGTGACCACAAGCGACTGACCGCGACTTACTGTGACAACGCCCAGCTCACAGCCTTGTCCGGTGCCCTAGCATCTGGCGCGTGCCGCGCCTTTCCGTACCACCCCGTGCACCTCACGCGCCCCCGTCGCCGCCGTTGAGCGCCCTCCTGCGCCAGTACGCCGCCGGGTCCGCCCTCGCCTGCGAACCGGTCGACCAGGGGCTGCTGAACCGCGGCTACCGCCTGTGCACCACCCGCGGCCGCTACTTCCTCAAGCACCACTTCGATCCCGACACCGCCGACCCGGCCGCGATCGAGCGCCGGCACCGGGCCACCCAGCGCCTGGCGGACCTGGGCGTCCCGGTGGCCCCGCCGCTGACCGGCCGCGACGGGCGCACCGTCGCCGTGATCGGCGGCCACGCCTACGCCCTGCACCCCTGGATCGACGGCCGCCACCGCCACGGCGGCCAGCTGACCACCGGGCAGTGCGCACGCCTCGGCGGCCTCCTGGGGGCCGTACACGCCTGTCTGGAGCGCGTGATGCCACCGAAGGGGCGCACCCGGCCCGCCACGAGCCCCCATCCCGTGGAGAGCGCCGATCCGGACTCCACGTTCGCCCTGATCGACGACCTGCTCGCCCGGGTCGGCCGGCACCGCCCCGCCGACCCCTTCGACGAACTGGCCCGGCACCGGCTGCTGGAACGCCGCGCCCTGCTGGAGCGGCACGCGGACCGGCGGCCGCCGCACGGGGCCTCGGTGGGCTGGGTGCACGGCGACTTCCACCCGTTCAACCTGCTCTACAAGGGCGACGCCCCGGCTGCGATCGTCGACTGGGACCGCCTGGGCGTGCAGCCCCGCGCCGAGGAGGCCGTACGCGCCGCCGCGATCTTCTTCGTACGTCCGGTGGGCGCCCTCGACCTGCCGAAGGCGCGGGCCTACGCGCGCGCCTACCGCCGCTCGGCGGGGGCCACCCCCTCGGAGCTCGCCGCGGCCGTCCACCGGGTGTGGTGGGAGCGCCTGAACGACTTCTGGATGCTGCGCTGGCACTACGAGCGGGGCGACACCCGCGCGGATCCCCAGTTCCCCGCGGCCTCGGCGCTCGTGATGTGGTGGACACGGGAGTACGACGCGGTGTGCGAGGCGTTCGCGGGGTGAGCGCCCGCGACGCGACGCGCGCGTGCACCCGGTCCTCGGGTCCACGCGCGCGTGCCGGTGCTGCCGGACGGGCCGACGGGCGGCCGGTGGCCGCCGATGGCGTCGGACGGGCCGACGGGCGGTCAGCCGCCCGTCACACCGTCCGTAGCGCCGCCGGCGTCCGTGCCACCGTCGGTCGGGACCGCGGGGGTGGACGGGTTCGACGACGGCTGCGCCGGGTCGGACGTCTCCTCGTCGCCGGTGGTCGGGTCGTCGGTCGGCTCGTACGACGGCTCGCTGGAGGCGGTCGCGGACGGCGTCCACGACGGCGTGTACGACGGCTTGTAGTGCGAGCCGTTGCCCTGCTGGTCGTCCGACGAGGTGTCCGAGGAGTCGTCGGTGGCCTCGTCGCTCGGGCTCTCGGTGGCCTTGTCGTCCACGGCGGAGTGCGAGACGGTCGGCGGCGGCGTGGTGTCGGAGCCGTTCCCGGTGCCGCCACCGGAGTACTGCGCCAGCGCCACGCCCGCCACGACGGCGATCACCGCGAGGACGGCGAGGATCCACAGCTTGCCGCGGCCGCTGCCCCGGTTGCCGTGTCCCTCGAAACCGCCGTCGTCACCGCTGCCGTACCCGGCCGGCAGGATCGGCTGCGGGATCATCGTGGTGCCGGAGCCGTCGCCGCCGTGCGGCAGCACGGTCGTGTTCGCGTATCCGGCCGGCTGGACGTGCCGGCCGTCGTGCGCCTGCACCGGGCCGGTGTTCCAGGTGCCGGTGTGGCTGCCCTGGTCGTACAGCATCTGCAGGCCGTACTGGACCAGGCCGCGCATCTCCTCCGCCGTCTGGAACCTGTCGTCGGGGTCCTTGGCGAGCGAGCGCATGACGAGCCCGTCGAGCTCCGGCGGCGCGGCGTCGGCGTGCTCGGACGGCGGCGTGGGGATGTCCTGGACGTGCTGGTAGACCACCGAAAGCGGGGTCTCGCCGATGAACGGCGGGCGCAGCGCGAGGAGTTCGTACAGCAGGCAGCCCGTCGCGTACAGGTCGGAGCGGTAGTCGACGGCCTTGCCCAGCGCCTGCTCGGGGGAGAGGTACTGCGGGGTGCCCATGACCATGCCGGTCTGCGTCATCGTCGTCGACGCCCCGTGCAGGGCGCGGGCGATGCCGAAGTCCATCACCTTCACGGCGCCGTTGTCGGTGATGATGACGTTCGCCGGCTTGATGTCGCGGTGCACGATGCCGTGCTGGTGCGAGTAGGCGAGCGCCTCCAGCACCCCGGAGACGATGATCAGGGCCTGCTCGGGCCCCGGCGCCTCGGCGTCGATCAGCAGATCGCGGATGGTGCGGCCCTCGACCAGCTCCATCACGATGTACGGCACCGACTGGCCGCCCACGACGTCCTCGCCGGAGTCGTACACGGCGACGATCGCGTGGTGGTTCAGGCCGGCCACCGACTGTGCCTCACGCGTGAAGCGGGCCTTGGAGGTCGGGTCCTCGGCGAGGTCGGCGCGCAGCAGCTTGACGGCGACGGTGCGCCCGAGCCGTACGTCCTCGGCCGCGAACACCTCGGCCATTCCGCCCCGGCCCAGTCTGTGGGTGAGCCGGTACCGACCGTCCCCCACCAGTCCGCCGTTACCCCACAACTCCGGCGCATCTGACATTCCGCCGCCAGTCGCCTCGGGGTCGGACGGGCCCTGGGCGCGCTGCTGCTGTGCCATCGGTCCTCGCCGTCGTTTCTGCCCGCGGTGCGCGCGGTGTTGTCACGGTCTCCGTCGGCCACGCTACAGCCTCGGCGCAAGCCTCCGGTCCGGGGCGACCCCCTCGATCGGCCGAGGACGGATCGGCCATCAAAGCCGTAGCACGCGCTGTCGCGCAAATCCTGTGCACCGCCGGTTCGACACCTGTAACGCTTGCGCGACGCTTCTTTCGCGTACGGTCACGGAACGGGCACCGAGCTTGACGTGTCCGTGCCCTGAGGCAGACTTGGCCGAGAATGGGTCATTCGATCAACAACGGTCACGGCGCGGACGGCTATGGGGGACAAGCGGAGATGAGCCAGGACGGAGCGAACGGCCGGTACGCGGGGCGGGCCCTCGCCGGTGGCCGCTATCAGCTGCGCGACTTGCTCGGCGAAGGCGGCATGGCCTCCGTGCACCTCGCCTACGACGCCGTGCTCGACCGCCAGGTCGCGGTGAAGACCCTGCACACCGAACTGGGCCGGGAGCAGGCCTTCCGCGAGCGCTTCCGCCGCGAGGCCCAGGCCGTGGCCAAGCTCACCCACACCAACATCGTCTCCGTCTTCGACACCGGCGAGGACGACGTCGACGGGACGACGACCCCGTACATCGTCATGGAGTACGTCGAGGGCCGCCCGCTCGGGTCGGTCCTCGACGAGGACGTCCGCACGCTCGGCGCGATGCCCGCCGACAAGGCCCTGAAGGTCACCGCGGACGTGCTCGCGGCGCTGGAGATCAGCCACGAGATGGGGCTGGTCCACCGTGACATCAAGCCCGGCAACGTGATGGTGACCAAGCGCGGCGTCGTCAAGGTGATGGACTTCGGCATCGCCCGCGCCATGCAGTCGGGCGTCACCTCCATGACGCAGACCGGCATGGTCGTCGGCACCCCGCAGTACCTCTCCCCCGAGCAGGCCCTCGGCCGGGGCGTGGACGCGCGCAGCGACCTTTACTCGGTCGGCATCATGCTGTTCCAGCTGGTCACCGGGCGGCTGCCGTTCGAGGCGGACTCGCCGCTGGCGATCGCGTACGCGCATGTCCAGGAGGAGCCGGTGGCTCCCTCCTCGATCAACCGCGCGCTGCCGCCCGCGGTGGACGCGCTGATCGCCCGCGCGCTGAAGAAGAACCCGAACGAGCGCTTCCCGACCGCCGTCGCCATGCGCGACGAGTGCCTGCGGGTGGCGGCCTCCCTCCAGGCGGCCGCGCCGAGCATCGTCCCCGGGGCGCAGACGTCGAGCGGGGCGGGTGTCAGTGCCGCGGTGTTCCCGCCGGTCGACCAGGCGACTCCGGCGCCGACCGGCCCGGTGCAGACGCCGTACCAGCCGACCCCGCCCGGCCCGTACGGCACCCCGGCGCCGACGCCGCCCGGTCCGGCGTACGGCTACCCGCAGCAGGCGCACCAGACCCCCCAGGGGCACCAGGGCGGCTACGGGACGCCGGTGCCCGGGTACGCCGGGCAGCACGGGCCGTCCACGCCCGCCCCGTACCACCTCACCCCGCAGACCGTGACGGCCAAGGCGCCCTCCGGCGGCGGCAACCGGTCGGTCGTCGTCGGGGCGGTCCTCGTCTCGCTCGTCGCGGTGGGCGGTCTGCTCGTGGCCCTCAACATGAACGGCGACGGCGACGACACCGGGGGACAGGGCGGGAGCAGCACGAGCGCCTCGACCTCGGCCTCGGCACCGGCATCGGACGGCAAGGCGGCGGGCTATCGCGGCCCGGACACGTCGAAGACGATCGACCCGACGGAGTGCAGCGAGCCGCAGGAGTCGTACAACGACCCGACCAAGGTCCGGCTCCCCAACTTCCAGTTCAAGTACATCAAGTCGGTCAAGGAGTGCTTCCAGGCGGCCGGCTGGAAGATGAAGATCACGGAAGTCGACGAGAACACCTACGGCGAGGGCTCGGTCCGGGAGCAGTTCCCGCCGGCCGGCACGGACGTCGACCCCAAGGCGGTACCCGAGATCACGCTCACCGTCTCGACGGGCAACCCCCCGTCCTGACCCGCGTCCCGACCCGGGAGAAGCGACCGGCCCTGTTCCGGGACCCTCGGGTCCGGAACAGGGCCGTGGCGTGCTCACACGTCCGCTGATCTAGAGATACGGTCCACCGGTGCGGCCGACCGTGCGCGGGTCCTCGAGGCCCTCGTGGCTCGCGCCCGGCGGAAGGGCGCGGCGCATCTGCTCCAACTGGGCGCGGGCCGCCATCTGCTGGGCGAACAACGTGGTCTGGATCCCGTGGAAGAGACCCTCCAGCCAGCCCACCAACTGGGCCTGCGCGATGCGCAGTTCCGCGTCGCTCGGGGTCGCCTCGTCCGCGAACGGCAGGGACAGCCGCTCCAGCTCCTCGACGAGTTCCGGAGCCAGTCCGTCCTCCAGTTCCTTCACCGAGCTCGCGTGGATCTCCTTGAGCCGGACCCGGCTCGCCTCGTCCAGGGGAGCCGCCCGCACCTCCTCGAGCAGCTGTTTGATCATGCTGCCGATCCGCATGACCTTCGCGGGCTGCTCCACCATCTCCGTCACCGGGATCTCGCGGGAGTCGTCATCCGCGTCCGTGCCACCGAGTGCCATGCCATCCTGACCCACGACCAGGATCTTCTGGGCGTTCTCCGGCGACCTATCGTTGCTCGGCATCTCCATGCGGTCATTGTCTCGCACTGCCACACCCCGTCACGTCCCTCCCTCGGCCGAACCCGGAATGCCCGGATTGCCCTCCCGTGTGACGCTGATTGCCTCGATCTTGACAACCTGACGACCGGGCAGCGGGAGGGGGTCACCGACGTGACTCCAAGGCGGTACATATGGCGCACGGCGGGCGTGTGCGGACTGTTGGGACTGGCCTGCGGGCCCGTCGGCGGAAGCGGACCGGCGTACGCGACGGACTGCGTCCGTCCCTGCGCGACCTCACCCGCTCCGGCCCCGCCCATACCCGCGGCGCCCATACCCGCCGCGCCGGTCGCGCCCGTACCCGTGGCACCGGCCGCGCCCGGCGCGCCGAAGTCTCCGCACACGTCTTCGCACGCGTCTTCACGCACGTCTTCGCACGGCGGCTCCGCGCATCACTCCGCATCCGCGTCCCCATCGGCCTCCGCGTCGAGCTCCGGCTCCGCTTCGGCCTCCGCCTCCGCCTCCGCGTCCGTCGCGGACCCCGAGCGGGCCGGCAGCCGGGCCGGTGAGGGGCGGCAGCGGCCCGGAGGCCGGGACGACACGGCGGTACGGATCGAGGGCGACGAGGACCCGCTGTCCCCGGACGGCACGGACGAGGACCCCGACGAGGCGGATGTCTCCGCCGTCCCGGACGCCTCGACGGCCGGCCGGTCCACCGAGGCGCCCCAGGAGGCCGGTCTGACGCCCGCCACGCCCCCCGGAGATCCCGCGCACCAGACCGTCGCGCGCTCCGCGGGCGCCCCCGAACCCGTCCTGCGGATACTGCCGCTCGGCAGCGGTCTGATGCTGATGGGTCTCGGCTTCGGCCTCGCGTTCGTGGCCCTGCGCCTGCGGCGCGGCTGAGCGCGTCGCCCGGGCCGCCCGGCGGGGCGGTCAGGCCACGTTGTGCTCCACCACCAGCAGCACCTTGCCGATGTGGCCGCTCTCCTCCACGACCCGGTGGGCGGTGGGCGCCTCGTCCATGGGGATCTCGCGGTCCACGACCGGTCGCACCCGGCCGCCCGGGATCAGCGGCCAGACGTGCTCGCGCACGGCCGCGACGATGGCCGTCTTCTCGGACAGCGGGCGGGACCGCAGCGAGGTCGCCGCGATGGCCGCACGCTTGTTGAGGAGGGTGGCGATGTTCAGTTCGCCCTTGATCCCGCCCTGCATGCCGATGATCGCCAGGCGGCCGTTGACGGCGAGCGCCTGGACGTTGCGGTCCAGGTACTTGGCGCCCATGTTGTCGAGGATGACGTCCGCGCCGGCGCCGCCCGTGGCCCGTTCGATCTCGGCCACGAAGTCCTGCTCCCGGTAGTTGATCAGGATGTCCGCGCCGAGTTCCGCGCAGCTGTCCAGCTTCTCCTTGCTGCCCGCGGTGACGGCGACCTTGGCCCCGACGGCCTTGGCGAGCTGGATCGCCATCGTGCCGATGCCGCTGGAACCGCCGTGCACGAGCAGCGTCTCGCCCGGACGGAGGTGGGCGATCATGAAGACGTTCGACCAGACCGTGCAGGCCACCTCGGGCAGCGCCGCGGCCTGGCGCAGGTCGACCCCCTCGGGCACGGGCAGCAGCTGACCGGCCGGGACGACGACCTTCTCGGCGTAGCCGCCGCCCGCGAGCAGTGCGCAGACCTCGTCGCCGATGTTCCAGTCGGAGACGCCCGTGCCCACCGCGGCCACCCGGCCGGAGCACTCGAGGCCCGGGTACGGCGACGCCCCCGGCGGGGGGTTGTAGAGGCCCTGCCGTTGCAGGATGTCGGCGCGGTTGACGGCACTGGCCACCACCTCGACCAGGACCTCGCCCTCGCCCGGTACGGGATCGGGGACCTCGGCCCACACCAGGGCCTCGGGTCCGCCTGCTTCGGGAATCGTGATCGCATACATGGAAGGGACGCTACTCCCGCCGCGTCGGCTCAAGCCGGTGGGAGGGGCGGGACGCCCGGCGTGCCGGAGGCGCCCCGGGGGGTGTCCGACGCCACCCGGACGATCGTGATCAGCCGGTCCGTCGGCTCCAGGAGGCCGACCGCGGGATCGTCGTAGTCGAGAAGGCGGTGCCCCCGTACGACGCTGACCACCAGGTCGTCGGTCTCGCGCGGGCCGCGGCCCGCCTCGGCCTTGGTGACGGGCCGTTCGACGAGGTCGAGTCCGGCGCCCTGCTGGATGAGGTCCTCCATGACCCGCCCGGCGGAGGGGCTGAGCACGGACAGGCCCAGCAGCCGGCCGGCCGCACCGGCGCTGGTGATGACCTCGTCGGCACCGGACTGCTTCAGCAGCGGGGCGTTCTCCTCCTCGCGCACGGCGGCCACGATCTTCGCCGTACGATTGAGCTGCCGGGCCGTCAGGACCACCAGGACGGCCGTGTCGTCGCGCTGGGTGGCGATGATGATCTTGCCCGCCCGGTGCACCTCGGCCCGCCGCAGCACATCGCTGCGGGTGGCGTCCCCGACGATCCCCTCGTAGCCCTCGGCCGTCGCGGCGGCGATCACGGTCGCGCTGGGGTCGATCACGACGACCTGGTTCTTCTTCAGGCCGGACGCACAGGCGGACCGGATCGCGGACCGGCCCTTCGTGCCGAAGCCGACGACGACAATATGGTCGCGCAAGGTGGGCCTCCGATGGTGATGGACCGCGACGGGCGCGCCGCGGCGGACGTGTTGCTCGTGACGTGTACGCCCGTGTCGGCCACCATGGTGCCGACTTTCCCGATCACCGCCACAGGGGGCACGCGATGAACGACCGGCGAAAACCGTCATATCGGACGAAAAGGCTCTCGCTTCTGCGTTCCGTCTGGTACCGGACCAGCACCGAGGCCCGCGACGACGCCGAGGCGGGCCGGTCCATCTCCATGCCGACCCAGAGCGCCACACCTCCCTTGCAGCAGGTGCTGCGCCGCCTGGCCCTGGCCCTGCTGGTGCTGGCCGTCACCACGCTGGTCGTCTACGTCGACCGGGCCGGCTACCGCGACAGCGCCGACGACTCCGTCGGCTTCCTCGACGCCGCGTACTACGCCACGGTCACCCTCTCCACCACCGGCTACGGCGACATCACCCCGGTCAGCGACTCCGCGCGGCTCACCAACATCCTCGTCGTCACACCCCTGCGCGTGCTGTTCCTGATCATCCTGGTCGGCACCACCCTGGAGGTCCTCACCGAGCGCACCCGCCAACAGGTCCGCATCCACCGCTGGCGGGCCCGGACCCACGACCACGTCGTGGTCATCGGTTACGGGACCAAGGGCCGTCACGCCGTTCAGACACTGATCGGACAGGGCGTCGCCAAGGACCGGATCGTCGTCGTGGACGCCCAGCACAAGGTCGCCGACCTCGCCGGGGAGGCCGGACTGGTGGCCGTGACCGGGGACGCCACCCGTTCCGAGACCCTGCTCAAGGCCGAGGCCCAGAACGCCTCTCGGGTGATCGTGGCCCCGCAGCGCGACGACACGGCCGCCCTGGTCACCCTGACCGCCCGGCAGCTCAACCGGCGCGCCACGATCGTCGCCGCCGTCCGGGAGGACGAGAACGCGCCCCTGCTCAAACAGAGCGGTGCGGACACCGTCATCACCAGTTCCAGCTCGGCGGGCCGGCTGCTCGGGGTGGCCATGGTGAGCCCGTCGGTGGCCCGGACCCTGGAGGATCTGATGACCCTCGGCAGCGGCCTGGACCTGATCGAGCGTCCCGTCCTGGACGACGAGGTGGGCCGCGCGCCCCGCGACAGCACGGACCTGGTCGTCGCCGTCGTACGCGGCGGGCAGCTGCTGGACTACACCGACGCCCGGCTGACGGACATGCACGCGGGGGACCACGTCATCGTGGTGAGCCGGGCCGTCCCCACCGCCGCGCTCTGACGGCGCCGCGGGTGGGGACGTTTCACGTGGAACAGGCGGCGACACCGGCACTCGCCCACGGCAGGTCGAGCAGGTCCGCCTCCTGATCCCGCCGGACACCGCCCGGCGGTACGACCGCGAGGGCGTCGGCCGCCGCAATGCCCCGCAGCATCGCCGGACCGTTGTAGTGCAACGGCAGGGCACGGTCGCCGCGCAGCACGACGGGGATGAGCCGGGTGTCGTACGGATGCCCGTGCGCCTCCTCCTGGAGGGGCATCGCATACGGCTCCGGAGCGGGCCTCGCGGCCAGGGCGCGCAGCAGCGGCTCGGCAAGGGTGAGCAGACCGGAGACGGCCGCGAGGGGGTTGCCGGGCAGCCCGACGAGATGCTGGTCGCTCTGCACCCGGGCCAGCAGCATGGGGTGCCCAGGACGCACCTGGACGCCGTCGACCAGCAGCTCGGCACCGAGCCGGTCGAGCGTGGGGTGGAGGTGGTCGACGGGCCCGGCGGCGGTACCGCCGGTGGTCACGATCACGTCCGCGTCGGAGGTCGCGAGGGCCTTGCCCAGGGCCTTGGGGTCGTCTCCCAGATGGCGGACCGCGGTGACCTCGGCACCCAGGGCGCGCAGCCAGGGCGGCAGCATCGGGCCCAGTGCGTCCCTGATCAGACCGTCGTGCGGCCGGCCCTCGGTGAGCAGTTCGTCGCCGAGGACGAGGACGTCGACGCGGGGGCGCGGGACCACGCTGAGGGTGTCGTACCCGGCCGCCGCGGCGAGGCCGAGCACGGCCGGGGTCACCAGGGTGCCGGTGGGGAGCAACTGGTCGCCGCTGCGGCACTCCTGACCGCGCGGGCGGATGTCCTGCCCGTGTGCGACCTCACGGGTGGCGTACAGACGGCCCTTGTCGTCCGTGCGGCCGTGCTCGCTGCGCAGTACCGCGGTCGTGTCCGACGGGACGCGGGCGCCGGTGGCGATCCGGACGGCCTGGCCGTCGCCCAGGGCCCCGGGATCCGCCTGGCCCGCCAGTATCCCTTCGCCCCGTACGTCCCAGGGGCCGGGACCGGCGACCGCCCAGCCGTCCATGGCAGAGGTGTCGAAGGAGGGCAGGTCGGTGAGGGCGGCGAGAGGCGCGGCCAGGACGAGGCCGAGGGCGCCGTCGAGGAGGACGGAGACGGGGGCGCGGCGGGCGGTGGCCCGCCGGGCGGCGCGCTCGGCGATCGCGCGTGCCTCCGGCCAGGAGGTGGCTCTGTGGTGACTGTGCTGACCGTGCTGACGGTCCTGCGGTGCGCGGGCGGCCTCCCCGCGCTCGTCGGCCGCCTTCGGGGCGGTCGCGGGACGCGGGGCGGCCGGGGCGGGGCCCCTGTTCTCGTTCACGAGGGCGAGCACCTCCTCGACGTCGAGGTCCTCCGGGTCCTGGACGCTCTCGGCGCCCGGCCCGGCCGGGGTACGACGGGCGGTCACCCGGCGTCCGGGCGGGTGTCCGGGGCGGCGGTGTCCGGAGCCGGGTCGGCGGGCTTGTCCCCGGCGGCGTCCTCCTGCGCCCAGCGCAGCGCCAGCGCGGCGGCCTTGCGGGCGGCCTCCGCGACCGCCTCGGGGCCGCCCCCGGCCCGTGCGGCCGCGTAGCCGACCAGGAACGTGGTCAGCGGCGCCGCGGGCCGTGCGACACCGTGGGCGGCGTCTCTGGCGAGGTCGAGCAGCACGCCGGTGTCGACGTCCAGATCGATGCCCAGTTCGTCCTTGACCGCGGAAATCCATTCATCCAACACGTGCCCATGCTCCCTGATGCGTGACCTGGCGGTGGCGATGTCGTCCCAGGTGTCGCAGTCGAAAGAGGCGACCGGGTCCGGGACACGGGTGAGGTCGAGACCGGCTGTCAGCCGGCGCAGCGGCAGCCCGACGAGACCGCCCCGGCCGTCGTGGGCGGGGTGGCCCTCGGCGAGCGCGCGCAGACCGTGGCGCAGCGCCTGGACCCGGTAGGCGGCCACCAGTGGCTGTTCGCGGCCGTCTGCGTCGGTGAGCAGCGCGCCGTCCGCGCCCGAGGAGCTCAGGGCGCTAAGCAGCCGCCGTACCGTTCCCGGCGCGAGGAACGGCAGGTCCGCGGAGAGCACCACGACGTGTTCCGCCGTGGTGTGCCGGAGCCCGGCGTCGAGCGCGGCGACGGGTCCCGCTCCGGGCGGGTCCTCGCGCGCCCACCGCACGGTCCGGGCGGTGGGCCTCGGGTCGGCCACCACGACGGTCGTCCGCGCGTCGGCACAGGCGCCGAGCACGCGGTCGAGCAGCGTCCGCCCGCCCACCCGCACGCCGGGCTTGTCCACGCCACCGAGCCGCCGGGCGCCGCCCCCGGCGAGCACCACGGCGTCGTACGCCGCGCCGTGGTGCTCGCCGGGGGTGGCGGAAGGCTCGTAGTCGGTCACGCACCGAGTATGCGCGCCGCGGCGATCACAAGGAACGGAGCAGTACCGCCGGCTGTTCCACGCAGTCCGCCACATAGCGCAGGAACCCGCCCGCCGTGCCGCCGTCGCACACCCGGTGGTCGAAGGTGAGCGAGAGCTGGACGACCTGCCGGACCGCGAGTTCGCCCTCGTGCACCCAGGGCCTGGGGACGATGCGGCCGACGCCGAGCATGGCCGCCTCGGGGTGGTTGATGATCGGCGTGGAGCCGTCGACACCGAACACCCCGTAGTTGTTCAGGGTGAACGTCCCGCCGGTGAGGTCCCCCGGGGTCAGCGTGCCGGTGCGGGCCGCCTCGGTCAGCCGGGCGAACTGCGCGGTCAGTCCCTCCGCGTCCTGTGCGTGCGCGTCCCGGACCACGGGGACGACCAGCCCGCGCTCGGTCTGCGCGGCGAAGCCCAGGTGCACCCGGTCGAGCCGGACGATCTCCCTGGCTTCCAGGTCGACGGTGGAGTTGAGCTCCGGGTAACGGGCCAGGGCCGCGGTGCAGATCCGGGCCAGCAGCGCGATGAGGGAGACCTTCGGTCCCCCGGCCGCGTTCATGGCGGCCCGGGCCCGCATCAGCTCCGTCGCGTCGGCGTCCACCCAGCAGGTCGCGTCCGGGATCTCGCGCCGGCTGCGGGACAGCTTGTCGGCGACGGCGCCCCGGATGCCCTTGAGGGGGACGCGGGTCTCGCCGGACCCGGCGGTCGCGGCGGTCGCGGCGGTCGCGGCGGTCGCGGCGAGGGACGGCTGCGCGGTCGCCGGTGGCACCCGCAGGTGCGCCGCGGCGGCGGGTTCGGCCGGTCGCCGCGGGTCGGTGGCGGCCTTGAGCGCGTACTCGACGTCCGCCCGCAGGATCAGCCCGTCCGGCCCGGAGCCGGTCAGCTCACGCAGATCCAGCCCGTTCTCCCGCGCGAGCTTGCGCACGAGGGGCGAGATGACGGGCACGGGCCCGTCGGAGAGCGCCCCGGCCACAGCCCCGGCGGAAGCCGGCCGCTCGGCGGCGGTCACGCCCACGGCGGAGGACGGCTGCCCGGCGGAAGGCAGTGAACCGCCGGACGACACCGGGCGGTCGGTGGGACGCACCCTCCTGCGTCGCGCCGGAGCCGCTCCCGTCCCGTATCCGACCAGGACGTTGCCGGAGCCCGTGTCCTCGTCGACGGCGGCCGGTCCACCGACCGCGACCGTCAGCAGGGGTGCCCCGACGGGCAGTTCGGTGCCCTCGTCGCCGAAGCGGGCGGTGACCACACCGCCGTAGGGGCAGGGCACCTCGACCATCGCCTTGGCCGTCTCGACCTCGACGACCGGCTGGTCGATGGCGACGACGTCACCGACCTGCACCAGCCAGCGCACGATCTCCGCCTCGGTGAGCCCCTCGCCGAGGTCGGGGAGCTTGAACTCCAGCACCTGTGCCATCAGTTGTCCGCCTCCCACTGCAGACGCGCCACGGCGTCCAGGATCCGGTCCACGCCGGGCAGGTGGTGACGCTCCAGCATCGGCGGCGGGTACGGGATGTCGAATCCCGCGACGCGCAGCACCGGTGCCTCCAGGTGGTGGAAGCAGCGCTCGGTGACCCGGGCGGCGATCTCCCCGCCGGGCCCGCCGAAGCCGCCCGACTCGTGCACGACGACCGCCCGTCCGGTGCGTCGCACCGAGGCGCAGACCGTCTCGTCGTCGAACGGCACCAGGGAGCGCAGGTCGACGACTTCGAGGTCCCAGCCCTCCGCCCGGGCCGCCTCGGCGGCTTCGAGGCAGACGGGCACCGACGGACCGTAGGTGATGAGCGTGGCACTGCGGCCCGTGCGCCGCACCACGGCGCGGCCGATCGGCTCGACCGTCCCCGGGTCCTCCGGGTTCCAGGAGTCCTTCGACCAGTACAGGCGCTTGGGTTCGAGGAAGACGACCGGGTCGTCGGAGGCGATGGACGCGCGCAGCAGCCCGTAGGCGTCGGCGACCGTCGCGGGCGTGACGACGTGGAGCCCCGGGGTCGCCATGTAGTACGCCTCGGAGGAGTCGCTGTGGTGCTCGACCCCGCCGATGCCGCCGCCGTAGGGGACCCGGATGGTGATCGGCAGCGGCATCTTTCCGCCGGTGCGGTTGCGCATCCGGGCGACATGGCTGATGAGCTGCTCGAACGCCGGGTAGGCGAACGCGTCGAACTGCATCTCGACGACCGGGCGCAGCCCGTACATCGCCATGCCGACGGCGGTGCCGAGGATGCCCGCCTCGGCCAGCGGGGTGTCCGTGCAGCGGTCCTCGCCGAACTCCTTGGCGAGGCCGTCGGTGACGCGGAAGACACCGCCGAGGGTGCCGACGTCCTCACCCAGGACGTGCACCGCGGGGTCGGCGGCCATGGCGTCGCGCAGGGCCCGCGTGAGGGCCTGCGCCATGGTGGCCGGCTTGACGGCGACCGTGGTCATCGGTGGGTACCTTCCCGGTCGTCGTGCTCGGCCGCCAGTTCCGCCCGCAACAGGTCGCGCTGCTCGCGCAGTTGCGGGGTGGGTTCGGCGTACACGTGGTCGAACAGGTCCATGGGGTCGAGCACCGGGTCCTGGTTCATGCGTTCGCGCAGGTCGGCGGCCATCGCCTCGGCGTCGTCGCGGACCACGCGGATGCCGTCCTCGTCGAGCAGGCCGCGCTCGGTCAGCTCGCGCTCCAGCAGCACGACCGGGTCGTGCGCCCGCCAGGTCTCGACCTCGTCGGCGGCGCGGTAGCGGGTCGCGTCGTCGGCGTTGGTGTGGGCGTCGATGCGGTACGTGATCGCCTCGACGAGGGTGGGGCCGCCGCCCCGGCGCGCACGGTCCACGGCCTCGCCGAGGACCTCGTGCACCGCGGCCGCGTCGTTGCCGTCGACCAGGCGGCCCGGCATGCCGTACCCGACGGCCTTGTGGGCCAGGGAGGGCGCGGCGGTCTGCTTGGCCAGCGGGACGGAGATCGCGAAGCCGTTGTTCTGGACCAGGAAGACGACCGGGGCCTGCCAGACGGCGGCGAAGTTCAGGGCCTCGTGGAAGTCGCCCTCGCTGGTGCCGCCGTCGCCGACCATGGCGAGCGCGACCACGTCGTCGCCCTTGAGGCGAGCCGCGTGGGCCAGGCCGACGGCGTGCGGGAGCTGGGTGGCCAGCGGTGTGCACAGGGGCGCGACACGGTGCTCGTAGGGGTCGTAGCCGGTGTGCCGGTCACCGCGCAGCAGGGTGAGCGCCTGCACCGGGTCCACTCCGCGCACGACGGCGGCCAGGGTGTCGCGGTAGCTGGGGAAGAGCCAGTCCCGCTCCTGAAGGGCGAGCGCGGCGGCGACCTCGCTCGCCTCCTGCCCGGTGGTGGAGGGGTAGACGGCGAGCCGGCCCTGCTTGGTGAGGGCGGTGGCCTGCGCGTTGTACCGGCGACCGCGCACCACGTGCGCGTACAGCCGCCGCAGCAGCTCCGGGTCGGCCTTGGCGGCGGCCTGCGTGCCGAGGACGCGGTAGGGCTCCGCGTCGGGCAGCAGCGGCGCGGGATCGGTCCTGGGCTGCCAGGCGGGCGGCGGTGTCGGGCGGTACCCGCCCCGCTGCTCCATCACCGTCATGACGGCACCTCCTCGTGGGAGTGGCTACGGGAGGCGTGTCGGCTGTGACCCGCCCCACCTACCGATTGTTCGGTCGTCGGCACATTTTGGCTACATGCGCCCCCAGGCTGTGGACAAACGGTTCTCCACAGCCTGAGATGGACGCAGTACGTCCATGAGGGAGAGGCGGGGGGACATGTCACCTGAACAAATGGCCGAGCGCCCGGAGGACGGCACCGCCCTGCCGCCCCCGCGTCCGCTGGACGCCATCGACCAGGACATCCTCCAGATGCTCCAGACCGACGGCCGCGCGTCGATACGGTCGGTCGCCGAGCGGGTGCACGTCTCGCGCGCGAACGCCTACGCGCGCATCAACCGCCTGGTCGAGGACGGCGTCATACGGGGCTTCGGGGCCCGCGTGGACCATGAACGGGCCGGCCAGGGCACGTCGGCGTACATCACGCTGAAGATCGTGCAGAACTCCTGGCGGACGGTGCGCGAGCAGCTCAGACTGCTGCCGGGGGCGTCCCACATCGCGCTGGTGGGCGGCGACTTCGACGTCCTGCTGCTGGTGCACACCCCCGACAACCGGGCGCTGCGCGAGGTGGTCCTCACCCGGCTCCAGGCGATCCCCGAGGTGCTCAGCACCCGCACGCTGCTCGTGTTCGAGGAGGAGGACCTGGAGCCCCAGGGATGAGTCACGGGGACGGCTCGCGACGATGTCCCGCCGCGTCGCCGGGCCCCGGGGCCGCGGGAGGCCGTGTCCCGCCGCGTCGCCGGGCGCCGGGGCCCCGGGAACGAGTCGGCGCACCGCCCGGTCCGGAGCCCTGGGCAGGGCCTGCCCGGCGCGTCACTCGGCCTTGCGCAGCCCCCCGAAGACCAGCCGCACCACCGCGTCGGCCACGTCGCCCGCGGTCGTCCCCCCGCCGCCGGGCCGGTACCACTCGACGATCGAGTTGATCATTCCGAAGACGAGCCGCGTCGCGAGCCGCCCCTCCATGTCGACGCGCACGTCCCCGTCGGCGGCCGCCGCCTTCAGCAGGTCGGCGACCCGGTGGTCGAAGTCGCGGCGGCGCTCCAGGGCCCACCGCTCGGTGCCGGTGTTGCCGCGCACCCGCAGCAGCAGCGTCACATAGGGCAGGTCGGATATCAGCACCTCGACCATGCGGCGCACGACGTACTCCAGGCGCTCGACGGCCCGCCCCACGCGCGCGTGCTCCTCGTCGAGGATCCCGAACAGTTCGTCCAGCGCCCGGCTGACGGCCCGCCGCAGCAGCTCCTCCTTGCCGGTGACGTGGTGGTAGATCGACGACTTGGAGATGCCGGCCGCCCTGGACAGGTGCTCCATGGACGTGCCGTCGTAACCGCGCTCGTTGAACACCTGGACGGCGACGGACAGCAGCGTCTCCGGGGTGTACGTGTCGCGCTTGGCGGTGGTCACGGGGTCCCCTCCCGCTTGTCGGTGGCGTACGCGTGGCGGTACAGCGCGAGGGAGGGCGCGTAGCGGCCGCTGGGGTCGCGCAGGTGCAGGTCGTCGAGGAGGGCGTACGCCCAGTTGCGGCCGAGCCTGCGGCTCCATTCGAACGGGCCGAGCGGGTAGTTGACCCCCAGGCGCATCGCGGTGTCGACGTCCTCCTCGGTGGCCACGCCCTTGCTCACGGCGTCGTGCGCCAGGTCGACGATCCGGGCCACCGTGCGGGCGACGATCATGCCGGGCACGTCGCCGATGACGCTGACGTCCTTGCCGAGCGCCTGGAACAGGCCGGTGGCCTCGGCCAGCGTCGCCGGGGCGGTGTCCTGCGAGGCCGACAGGGCGATCCGGGTGGCCCTGCGGTAGTCGAGGGCGAGGTCGAAGTAGACGACGTCACGGAACTCGACCGACGTCTGTCCGTCGGCGAGCGCCAGCTGGCCGCCGCTGGGCAGCACCAGGCGGGTGCCGTGGTCCTCGTCCTCCTCGCGGACCTGGATGCCCGCCTCGCGGATCAGCGCGACCAGCTCCGCGGCGGGGCCCAGGTCGCCCTCGACGACCACGTAGGCGGGCGGCTGCGCCTTCTCCGCGGTGTGCGGCTCGGCGCGCTCCGCGCCGTCCCGGTGGTCGTACCAGCCCTGTCCGGTCTTGTGCCCGAGCCGGCCCGACTCGACCAGCCGGCGCTGGGCCAGCGAGGGGGTGAACCGCGCGTCCTGGAAGAACGACTGCCACACGGAGTGCGTGACGGATTCGTTGACGTCCTGCCCGATCAGGTCGGTCAGCTCGAACGCGCCCATCCGGAAGCCGCCCGACTCGCGCAGCACCGCGTCGATCGTTGCCGGGTCGGCGCCCTGCGCCTCGTAGACCGCGAACGCCTCGGCGTAGAACGGCCGGGCGATGCGGTTGACGATGAAGCCGGGGGTGTCCGCGCAGGCGACCGGGGTCTTGCCCCAGGCGCGGGCCGTCTCGTACGCGCGCGTGGCCGAGGTGACGTCGGTGGCGAACCCGGAGACCACCTCGACCAGCGGCAGCAGCGGCGCCGGGTTGAAGAAGTGCAGGCCCACGAAACGCCCGGGATTGCGCAGGGCGCCGCCGATCGCGGTCACGGACAGGGACGAGGTGTTGGTGGCGAGCAGGCAGTCGTCGCCGACGACCGCCTCCAGGTCGCGCATCAGCTCCTGCTTGACGTCCAGCCGCTCCAGAATCGCCTCGACGACCAGCGCGCAGTCCGCCAGGTCGGCGAGCTCCTGCGCGGGCCGGAGCCGGGCCCGTGCCGCGTCCCGGTCGGCGGCGGCCAGCCGGTCCTTCTCGACGAGCCGGTCGAGCCGGGCACCGATCGCTTCGGCGGCCGCCAGGGCGCGTCCGGGGGCGGCGTCGTACAGCCGTACGGTGTGGCCCGCGACCAGCGCGACCTGGGCGATGCCCTGGCCCATGGTGCCGGTGCCGACGACGGCCACGGGGCTGTTCAGGTCGATTGCTGTCATGTGCGCGATCCTCCCGCACGGGGTTTTCCACAGATGCGGCGGACCCCCTTGTCCCGACCGATCGTTCGGTTACTCTAACTCTGACTAGCTGTTCCTGCCCATGTTTCTGCCCAGGTCATGAGCTCGACGAAGAGTTCTTGAGACGAGGAGTTGGTCCCGCATGGCCGCCGAATCGACCGCCCACGAGCTGATCGCCAAGCACCGGCCCACCCTCGACCAGGCGCTCGAGGCGATCCGCACACGCGCGTACTGGTCCCCGCACCCCGAACACCCCAAGGCCTACGGCGAGAACGGCAGCCTGGACGCGGCGGCTGGCAAGGCCGCCTTCGACGCCGTCCTGAACACCCGCCTCGACCTCGGCCAGCCCGGCACCGACGACTGGGTGGGCGGCGAGATCTCCCCGTACGGCGTCGAGCTGGGCGTCACCTACCCGCACGCGGACGTGGACGTCCTGCTGCCCGCCATGAAGGCCGGGCAGGGAGCCTGGCGGGACGCGGGCGCGGAGCTGCGCGCCGTGGTCTGCCTGGAGATCCTCAAGCGGATCAGCGACCGGACGCACGAGTTCGCGCACGCGGTCATGCACACCAGCGGCCAGGCCTTCATGATGGCGCTCCAGGCGGGCGGCCCGCACGCGCAGGACCGCGGCCTGGAAGCGGTGGCCTACGCGTACGTGGAGCAGGTCCGCACCCCGGACACCGCGGAGTGGAGCAAGCCCCAGGGCAAGCGCGACCCGCTCGCGCTCACCAAGCAGTTCACCGCGGTCCCGCGCGGCATCGCCCTGATGATCGGCTGCAACACCTTCCCGACCTGGAACGGCTACCCGGGCCTGTTCGCCTCGCTCGCCACCGGCAACGCGGTCCTGGTCAAGCCGCACCCGCGCGCGGTGCTGCCGCTCGCGCTCACGGTGCAGATCGCGCGCGAGGTGCTCACCGAGGCGGGCTTCGACCCGAACCTGGTCGCCCTGGCCGCCGAGCGGCCCGGCGAGGGCATCGCCAAGACCCTGGCCACCCGCCCCGAGATCCGCATCATCGACTACACCGGCTCCACCTCGTTCGGCGACTGGCTGGAGGCCAACGCCCGCCAGGCGCAGGTCTACACGGAGAAGGCCGGCGTCAACACGGTGCTCGTCGAGTCCACCGGCGACTACAAGGGCATGCTCTCCAACCTGGCCTTCTCGCTGTCGCTGTACAGCGGCCAGATGTGCACGACCCCGCAGAACCTGCTCATCCCCCGCGACGGCATCCGCACCGAGGACGGCCCCCGGACCTTCGACGAGGTCGTCGCCGACCTCGCCCGGTCCGTGGACGGTCTCCTCGGTGACGACGCGCGCGCGAACGCCCTGCTCGGCGCCATCGTCAACCCGGACGTGAAGGCCCGCCTGGAGGCGGCCGCGGGGCTCGGCGAGGTCGCCCTCGCGTCCCGGCAGATCAGCAACCCGGACTTCCCCGAGGCGGTCGTCCGTACGCCCGTGATCGTGAAGCTGGACGGCACCAAGCCGGACGACGAGGCCGCGTACATGAACGAGTGCTTCGGGCCCGTCTCCTTCGCCGTCGCCATGGACTCGGCGGCGGACGCGGTGGAGCTGCTGCGCCGCACGATCCGCGAGAAGGGCGCGATGACCGTGGGCGCCTACACCACGGACACCGAGGTCGAGTCGGCCGTGCAGGAGGTCTGCCTGGAGGAGGCCGCCCAGCTCTCGCTGAACCTCACCGGCGGGGTGTACGTCAACCAGACGGCCGCCTTCTCCGACTTCCACGGCTCGGGCGGCAACCCGGCGGCCAACGCGGCACTCACCGACGGCGCGTTCGTCGCCAACCGGTTCCGGACGGTGGAGGTGCGGCGCCAGGCCTAGGGCGTGACCGATCGACCGGCGCGGGGCGGCGCGCTCAGCGGGTGCCGGGCGCGCCCCCGGTGGCGCTCCAGTGGTACAGCGTCATGGCCACACTGGTCGCGAGGTTGTAGCTGGAGACCTGGGGGCGCATCGGCAGCGCCAGGAGCTGGTCGGCCCGTGCGCGCAGCTCGGCGGAGAGGCCACTGCGCTCCGAGCCGAAGGCCAGCACCGCGTCGTCCGGCAGCTTCAGCCCCCGGATGTCCTCGCCCTCCGGGTCGAGCGCGAACAGCGGCCCCGGCGGCAGCTCGGGCACGGTCAGCCGCTCCACCGCGGTCGCGAAGTGCAGCCCCGCCCCGCCGCGCACCACCGTGGGGTGCCACGGGTCGAGCGTGCCGGTGGTGACCACACCGGTCGCCCCGAAACCGGCGGCGAGCCGGATCACGGCTCCCGCGTTGCCCAGGTTGCGCGGGTTGTCGAGGACGACCACGGGAGCGGTACGGGGCGTCCGCTCCAGCGCGCCCAGGTTCGCCTCGCGGGCGGGTCGTACGGCCAGGGCGGCCACGGCGGTGGGGTGCGGGCGCGGGACGAGCGAGGCGTACGTCGTCTGCGGGACCTCCGTCAGCAGCGCGTCCAGGGCGTCCCGTACGTCGGGGGCCAGCTCGGCGGCCAGCGCCAGCGCCGCCCGCCGGTCGGCGGTGACCGCCACCGGCACCCGGGCCCCGAAGCGCACCGCGTGCTTGAGCGCGTGGAAGCCGTCGAGCAGCACGGCGGTGTCGGCGAGCCGGTGCCAGACGGGCAGCGGATCGGGCCGGGCGCTCGCGGGTTCCGGACGGGCGCTCACGGGATCGGTCATGCCGTGAAGCCTACGCGGGGGCCCCGGCGGCCTCGGCCCCCTCGACCTCCCCGGCGTCCTTGCCGTTCCTGCTGTCCCGGCCGCCTCTGCCGCCCCTGCCGTCCCTGCCGTCCCTGCTGTTCTCGTCGGCCTCGGCGCTGCGCCGGTCCCGCTGCGCCGGCAGGACGGGACCGCCGCGCGGCAGCAGCCGCCCCCGCGCGCGTGCCGCCAGGCCGCCCAGCCGACGCAGGAACGACGTCGGCAGGAAGACCGCGTCCGCGGCGATCATCGCCAGCGAGAAGAACGGCAGTCCGAGCACCACGGCGATCACCGCGTGCTCGGTCATCATCAGCACCAGCAGGACGTTCTTGACCCGCCGGTTGAACAGCGTGAACGGGAAGGCGACCTGAACGATGACCGTCCCGTACGTCACGGCCATCACGATCGTGCCGCTGACGGACATCAGGTCGGCCAGCGCCGGCCAGGGCGAGAAGTAGTCCAGGTGCAGCGGGTAGTAGACCGCGGTGCCGTCCTGCCAGCGCGAGCCCTGGATCTTGTACCAACCGGCCGTCGCGTAGATCAGGCAGGCCTCGGCCATGATCACGAGCAACGCACCGTTGTGCACGATGTTGGCGATGACGTCGAGAAGTATCCGGGGCTCGGCCGACTTCGCCCGGCGACCGACGACCCACCACAGGGCCGACGCCGTCCATACCGTCCACAGCAGCACCGGCACGGTCGGGTCGCCGTCCAGCCGCCCCGCGGCGGTCACCCCCACCAGCACCGCCCCGAGCGCCGTCCAGAGCAGCGGCCCGGCCCGGTCCACCATCCGCTCACCGCGCGCCCGCGCCTCCCGGCCGAGCCGGGCCCGCCGCTCGTCCAGGGACCACACCTGGCCGCAGCGCGTGAACACCAGGTAGATCGACATCAGGTGCAGGACGTTGTCGCCGCCGTCCCCCATGAAGACACTGCGGTTCTGCAGCGACAGCACGCCCACCATGAAGACCACGGACATCGCGCGGGTGCGCCAGCCCAGCAGCAGCAGCGTGGCGGCCAGCACGGCGAGCGCGTAGACGATCTCGAACCAGACGCGGCTGTCCGTCCACATCAGCGCCGTGAAGGCACCGTTGAGCCCGATCAGCTGCTGGGCGAGGCCGAAGTCCCACGGGCCGTCGGGTCCGTACATCTCGTGGCGGTGCGGGAACTCGCGCAGCAGGAACAGCAACCAGGTCGCGCTGAAACCGATGCGGATCACGGCGGTCTGGTACGGGCCGAGGGCCGACCCGGTCAGGCGGGCGATGCCGCCGGACACCGACAGGGCGATGCGGTTCACTTCGTGGCCCCCTCGGCCTCGTCGGCCGGGACCGACCACCAGGACAGCACCCGGTACATCGGCTTCAGCGAGATCCGCTCGCCGCTCCACGCGGGCGGGCGCACATTGGTGGTGGCGGAGCGGACCTGAACGCTGTCGACCGTGGCGCCGCGCCCGGCCGCGCCGTCCCGGCCCAGCCGCAGCTCGACGATACGGCGCAGATACGACTCGGAGAGGCTGCCGCGAAGTCCCACCGGCCGGTTGTCGGCGTCGTGCGTCGCCGTGAAGAAGTCCCAGGCCCGGCGGAGCTCGTTCTGGTCGACATGGCTCGGCAGCGGATTGGCGTCGATGGCCCGCCCGTCCTCGGCGGACAGGTCGTACCAGCCGGTCGTGTAGATCTCACCGGCCGCCGTACGGACCCGGGCGCGGGCCTGGACCGCGATGTTCTGCTGGAGCGGATTGGGCGCGAAGAGCTTCCAGTTCTGCTCGAACTCCGGGTAGATCCACTCCTCGATCGCCTTGCCGTGCTTCTTGGTGACCGTGTTCGACGGCGCGACATGCATGAACACCATGCCGAGGTGCACGCAGACGGTGACCGCGACGACGGCGAGCGCCAGGGCGGCGGCTATCTGGTAGCGGGGCGAGAGGGCGGCGACATCGGTACGCGGCTCAGGAAGCGGGCCTGTCGTCACGTCGCCCGGTTCCGTCACGTCGCCCGGTTCCGTCATGTCGCCCGGTTCCGTCGGCTCGGCGTGCGCCGGTCCCGCCGGATCGCCGTCGTCCGCGTCCGTGCCGTCGTCCGCGTCCGTCGAGACGACCGCATCCGCCGTGGCGGCCGGCTCAGGCGTGGCGGCCGGTCCGGTCGGGGCGGGCGTCCCGGTCGGCTTCGTCGGCTCGCCCCCGGCGTCCGTCACGCCCGTCTCCCCGGTCCTGCACATGGTCGACCCGGCCCCCTGCGCAGGTGAGGTGCCCGGCCCGGGCGAGGCGCTCCCGCCACCGCCGGCCGCGTCCGTTTCGCCGTACGCATCCATTCCGCCCCGTTTCCCGATCCCCGTCCGTGTTCCGGTCCCCGGCCGCAGGGCACCGTACCGCCCGCTCGCACCGCCCCACGGCGGTCGCACGCGAACGTTACTCAGGCACACCCGCACCGCACAGCCCCGTACGCCCCACCGCGAGCTCCGTACGCCCACGCACCGTCGGTCGGTCGAACAGACGGGCGGGCCGGTCGGCGAAGCCAAGGGTCGGCGCCCATCTCACCATGGACGCCGTCGCGTCCGTCGCGCGGGCACTCACCGGCCGTCCCGAGCAGCCGGGGGCCTCTTCCGCCGTTCCCTTCTTCTAGAACCTGTTCTATCTTGACGGTCCGTCAGATCGGACCGTCGGCCCGGCCCGTCACGGCCGGGGTGCGCGTGGGAGGACAGGTACCGTGGACTTCACCTTCACCGAGGAGCAGCAGGCGGCGGCCGAGGCGGCACAGGGGGTGTTCGCCGGGGTCGCGCCCGACCGGGTGCCCAGCCCCGCACTCACCCGGGGCGCCGCCGTCGCCGACGGCTTCGACCGGGCGCTGTGGGCCAGGCTCGCCGACGCGGACCTGCTGAGTCTGCTGCTGGAGCCCGAGTACGGCGGGGCCGGGCTGGACGCCGTCGCGCTGTGTCTGGTGCTGCGCGAGTCGGCGAAGGTGCTGGCCCGGGTACCGCTGCTGGAGAGCTGCGCGGCCGCCGCGGCCGTACAGGCCTACGGCGGGCCGGCTTCCGGCGGTGCGGCGGCGCCGAAGGCCGCGCTGCTCACGGCGGTGGGACGGGGCGAGATCGTCCTGACCGTCGCCTCCCACGGCCGCACCGGCCACGATCCGGCCGAGCTCGCCGTGACCGCCCGCCAGGACGGCGACACCTGGATCCTCGACGGGGTCCAGACGGCCGTGCCGTGGGCGCACGACGCGGACTACACGGTCGTACCCGCGCAGGTGCCCGCCCAGCTGGCCCCACGCGCCGGGGCCGGCCGTGCGGACACCGACCACGCCGAGGCCGGCCGCACGATCCTCGCCCTGGTCCCACGCGACCACGAGGGGGTCGTACGCGCCGAGCAGGTGTCCACCACCGGCGAGCGCCTCGCCGAGCTGCGCCTGGAGTCGACGCGGATCGCGGCGGCCGACGTCATCGACGCCGACGGCGCCTGGGAGTGGCTGCGCGGGCTGCTGACCGCGGGCACGTGCGCGCTCGCGCTCGGGCTGGGCGAGAACGTGCTGCGGATGACCGCCGAGTACACCGGCAGGCGCGAACAGTTCGGCTTCCCCGTGGCCACCTTCCAGGCCGTCGCCGTGCAGGCCGCCGACCGTTACATCGACCTGCGGGCGATGGAGGCCACGCTGTGGCAGGCCGCGTGGCGGATCGCGTCCGGGACGCAGGGCGCGCTGCCGACGGCCGGTGACATCGCGGTCGCCAAGATCTGGGCCTCGGAAGGGGTACGCAGGATCGTGCAGACGGCACAGCACCTGCACGGCGGGTTCGGCGCCGACGTCGAGTACCCGCTGCACCGGTACCACGCCTGGGCCAAGCATCTGGAGCTGTCGCTCGGCCCGGCGGCGGCCCACGAGGAGGCACTGGGCGACCTGCTGGCCGCCCATCCTCTCGGCTGAACCGGCTGAACCGGCTGAACCGGCAAGAACAACTGCCGGGGCCGCGGGAACCCGCAGCCGGCAAGGCCGCGAGACCGCTACAGGACGTGTCCGGGCAGGCCCTGGTCCGTCACGACGGGACGGCCCGCGGCCGCCCAGACCTGCATGCCGCCGTCCACGTTCACCGCGTCGATGCCCTGCTGGACCAGGTACATCGTGACCTGGGCCGAGCGCCCGCCGGAACGGCAGACGACATGGACGCGGCCGTCCTGGGGCGCCGCCTCGGTCAGCTCGCCGTACCGGGCCACGAACTCGCTCATGGGCAGGTGCAGCGCCCCTTCGGCGTGGCCCGCCTGCCACTCGTCGTCCTCGCGGACGTCCAGCAGGAAGTCGTCGTCCTTGAGGTCCGCGACCTCGACCGTGGGCACACCAGCTCCAAAACTCATGCCGTCGACGCTACCCGAAACGCCTCGCGTCCCGACCGGGGCTACGCCAGCAGCGCGGCCAGCTCCGCCTCACGTGCGGCGACATCGGCCAGGAGCTTCTCGGCGATCTCGTCCAGCAGCGCGTCGGGGTCGTCCGGAGCGAGCCGCAGCATCTCTCCGATCGCGCTGATCTCCAGCTCCCGCGCGAGGTGCGTGAGCATCTCCTTGCGCTCGGCCAGCCATTCCAGGCGGGCGTAGAGCTCCTCGCTGGGGCTGGGGGCCCGCTCGGCGGGCGCCGGACCGGCCGCCCACTCCTCGGCCAGTTCCCGCAGCAGGTTCTCGTCGCCACGGGCATAGGCGGCGTTGACCCGGGTGATGAACTCCTCGCGCCGCCGGCGCTCGTCCTCCTCCTGGGCCAGATCGGGGTGGGCCTTGCGGGCGAGTTCGCGGTAGAGCTTGCGGACCTCGTCGCTGGGGCGCACCCGCTGCGGGGGCCGCACCGGCTGGTCCGTGAGCATCGCCACAGCCTCGGGGAACAGACCGTCGCCGTCCATCCAGCCGTGGAACAGTTCCTCGACGCCCGGCATCGGCAGCACCCGCGCGCGAGCGTCCTGCGCCTTGCGCAGATCCTCGGGGTCGCCGGTGCGGGCGGCCTTGGCCTCCGCGATCTGCGCTTCCAGCTCGTCGAGCCGGGCGTACATCGGTCCGAGCTTCTGATGATGGAGGCGCGAGAAATTCTCGACCTCCACACGGAAGGTCTCCACCGCGATCTCGTACTCGATCAGCGCCTGCTCGGCGGCCCGTACGGCCCGCTCCAGCCGCTCCTCGGGCCGTGCCTGCTCAGCTTCCGGGGTCGTCACCCGAACAGCGTAGGCCACCGTCGGGGCGGTCCGGTTCCACAGGGCCGGGACGGACCGCCCGCCGGACCTCACACGCCCGTCTCCGCCGGGATGCGGCCCTCCCGTACCGCCGCCACCAGCCGGGCGTGGTCCGCCTCCGTGCGGTCGGCGTAGGCGACGGCGAACGAGCCGATCGCCTCGTCCAGCTCCTCGTTCTTGCCGCAGTAACCCGCGATCAGACGCGGGTCGACGCTGTGCGAGTGGGCGCGGGCCAGCAACGCGCCGGTCATCCGGCCGTAGTCGTCGACCTGGTCGGCGGCGAGCGCGGCCGGGTCGACGCTTCCCTTGCGGTTGCGGAACTGCCGGACCTGGAAGGGCCGGCCCTCGACCGTCGTCCAGCCCAGCAGGATGTCGCTGACGACCTGCATCCGCTTCTGGCCGAGGACGACCCGACGGCCCTCGTGCTCGACCCGGGGCACCTCGAACCCGGCGCTCACCAGGTGCGGCACCAGCGCCGACGCCCGCGCCTCCTTCACCTGGAGGACCAGGGGCTCGCCCCGGTGGTCCAGCAGCAGCACCACGTACGACCGGGTGCCCACACTGCCGGTGCCGACGATGCGGAAGGCGACGTCGTGCACCGCGTGCCGGGCCAGCAGCGGGAGGCGGTCCTCGGAGAGCGTGTCCAGGTACGGCTCCAGAGCCGCGGCGACCGCCGCGGCCTCGGCGTCCGCGATGCCCCGCAGGACCGGGGGCGCGTCGACGAAGCGGCGGCCGCCGTCCGCGGTCGGTTCGGTCGACTTGGCCGCGAAGCGCCCGCTGGTGTTGGCCCGCGCCTTCTCGGAGACCCTCTCCAGCGTGCCGAGCAGGTCATGGGCGTCGGTGTGGGAGACCAGCTCCTCGTCCGCTATGGCGTTCCACGCGTCCAGCACCGGGAGCTTGGCCAGCAGGCGCATGGTGCGGCGGTAGGCGCCCACCGCGTCCTGTGCCGCCTTGCGGCAGGTGTCCTCGTCGGCACCGGCCTCCCGGCCCGCGAGCACGAGCGAGGCGGCGAGCCGCTTGAGGTCCCATTCCCAGGGGCCGTGCACGGTCTCGTCGAAGTCGTTGAGGTCGATGACCAGGCCGCCACGGGCGTCGCCGTACAGACCGAAGTTCGCGGCGTGCGCGTCACCGCAGATCTGCGCGCGGATCCCGGTCATGGGCGTGCGCGCCAGGTCGTACGCCATGAGACCCGCCGAGCCCCGCAGGAACGCGAACGGGGTGGCCGCCATCCTGCCCACCCGGATCGGCGTGAGCTCCGCGATACGGCCCTGGTTGGACTCCTCCACCGCGGCGACCGCGTCGGGCCGCGAGGCGTCGAGGTCCAGTTCGGCGTGGGCCGCGCGGGGCACGCGGCGCCGCAGCGCCTTCCCCTCTTCCTTGGGCGACCCCTCGACGGGCCACGCGGCGAAGCCCCGCACGGTGGACAGCCGCCGGGCCACCACCGGCGCATCCGGCCGCCCCTGCGCCACCGACCGTTCCGGCACGGCCCGTTCCGGCACAGCCGAACGGGCCGACTGCCCCGGCACCACCGGTTCCGCACCGGGCTCCGCCGTCCCGACGGCCTCCGCCGACCCGGCGGACCCCACCGGCTCCGCCAACTCCGCACCGACCTCGGTCATGACGACCGCCTCCCCCGCACCCGCGCACGAACTTCCATGAACATCAATGCGTGCTGACCGTACCGCCGGTGGCCGAAACACGTCAGACCCTGTGGACAACCACCCGCAGAACACCCACTCCGGGCGCCGGGTGGGCGGGCTTTCGGCCCTCCTCACCTCCGGCACTCCGGCACTCCGGCACTCCGGCACTCCGGCACTCCGGCACTCCGGCAGGCTCGGCCGCCTCACCCCCGGGCGTCGGCGCCCAGCACCGTCCGGTACCAGGGCGCGTAACGGGAGAAGGACTCCGCGAAGTCCGGTCCGGGGGCGGCCGCCAGGTCGGTCCGGAGCGGCCCGCCGTCGAACCAGTGGTCGGTGACGAGCATGTCGAGCGCGTGCCGCAGCCGCGGTTCGCCGTGCAGCAGGTCCCGGGCCTGCTGCACGGTCAGGTCCCGCTCCGGCCAGGCGAGCCCGGCGCAGCCGGCCACCGCTCGCAGCAGGTCCCGGGCGGTCACCGGCTCCGCGGGGGCGACGTGGTAGACGGACGCGGTCAGGCTCCGTCGCGGGGCGAGGCCAGTCATGACCGCCAGACGGGCCAGCTCGTGCACGGAGACCGCGGACAACCGCGCGGGCCAGCCCTCGACCGTGCCGGGCAGGGCGCGCAGCAGACCGCTCAGGCCGGGGACGAACCAGGTGTCGCCCGGACCGAGGACGAGATGCGGGCGGAGCACGATTCCGTCCGCGGCGAGCACGGCGTCCTCGGCGACGGCCCGGGTCGCCGAGGTCGGCGACCGAGGGTTGCGGACCAGGTCCTGCGGGCGGGCCCGGCGGTAAGTGCCTCGCCCGTAGACGGACGCGGTGCTGATCTGGACGACGCGGGACACCCCGGCCCGTCGGGCCTCCGCGACCAGGGCCTGCGTACCCCGGGCATTGACGCGCTCGTTGTCCTGCGGACTGCCGCCGATCCGCGTCGCGCAGTGCAGCAGCACGTCCACCCCGGCGCACACTCCGCGCAGCGAGCCGGAGTCGCCGAGATCGGCCTCGACGATCACGGGCTCCGGTGCGCCGGGCGGCGATTGTCCGGCGGAGCCGGGCAGCGGTCTGCGATGAAGCATCAGCCGAAGGTCCACGCCCAGGCGGCGGGCCTCGCCGGCCACGTGACTGCCGACGAATCCGGCCGCTCCGGTGATCAGGACGGTAGGTGACACGGAACTCCCTCCGCGGGACACACGATCGGAGAACGAGCCGACGGAATCATCAACTCTCCTGTTCCCGGGTGCACTTCACGCCGTTCACGGCTCCCCCGACCGGCGGGCGGCCCGGCCGGATCGCCTTCGGCGCGGCTGACGTCCCGCCCCACGGGCCCGACATCACCGTCACTCCGCGAGATCGCCCGGACGCGAAACGCACCCGTCGACCCCATCGAATTCGATCATGGGCCCTCGGCTGCGGAGGGCGACCCCTCCAAGTACTGAGACCTTCCTCACAATCCGCCCGCCGCCCGCGAGATGCGGAGCAAGTGAAGATCCACATCGGAGACCGGGAGCCGGCAACCCCGAGTCGGCGGCTCCGAGCCCACACTCTCGCACCGCCGGCCCCGACCGAAAAGCCCGGCCCGGCAACGGGCCCCGGTTTTCTGCCCACATACGCGAAACGGTCGGTACCGTAATCGGTACCGACCGTTTCGTCTGGTGCGCGAGGGGGGAGTTGAACCCCCACGCCCTTGCGGGCACTGGAACCTGAATCCAGCGCGTCTGCCTATTCCGCCACCCGCGCATTGGGTGTGTCTTCCGGCTCCGTTCCTTTTCGGTGCGGCGCCTTCCGACATGCAGAACATTAGCACGCGGTCAGGGGTGCGTTCACATCCCTTTCCCCTGGGCAGGCGGTGAGCAGCGGCACAACCGGTCCGTCGGGGCCGCTGAGGCTACGTCTCGACACGTATCGGTTCACGTATCAACCTCGTACCGGTACCGGCCGTCCGACCGGGAGCCGGTCAGGGTGCACACCCGGGTGCGGGACACTGGTCTGCGGCCCCCTCTACGATCCTGGGCAAGAGGAGTTCGAAGGGGAGTTCCGCAGGGAAGCTCGCAGGCGTCGACACCCGTCGACCGAGCCGACAGGGGGAACCAGCCGATCGAGCAGCGCGTGGATACGATCAGTAAGCAGTACGAGCAGTACAAGCACCGGACAAGGCACAGGCACAGGCACAGCGGCAACGACGGAGGAGGTGCCCCATGGGAGTCCTGAAGAAGTTCGAGCAGCGCCTCGAAGGTCTGGTCAACGGCACCTTCGCCAAGGTCTTCAAGTCCGAGGTCCAGCCCGTGGAGATCGCCGGCGCGCTCCAGCGTGAGTGCGACAACAACGCCACGATCTGGAACCGCGACCGCACGGTCGTCCCCAACGACTTCATCGTGGAGCTGAGCACGCCCGACTTCGAGCGCCTCAGCCCCTACTCCGGCCAGCTCGGCGACGAGCTCGCCGGCATGGTGCGCGACTACGCCAAGCAGCAGCGCTACACCTTCATGGGGCCGATCAAGGTCAACCTGGAGAAGGCCGCCGACCTGGACACCGGCCTGTACCGGGTGCGCAGCCGTACGCTCGCCTCGTCCAGCAGCCAGCAGGGACCGCAGGCCCCCGACCCGTCGTCCGCCGCGAGCGGTCGGCGTCCGGGCGGCCACGGCTACCCGCAGCCCGGCGCGGGCGCGCCCCCCATGCCGGCCGCACCGCCGCCCGGCGCGGGCCCGCGCCCCGGTGGCTACGGCTATCCGCAGCCGGCCCAGCCCGGCGGCGCGGCCCACGGCGCGCGTACCCGCTACTGGGTCGAGGTCAACGGCGCGCGTCACCAGATTTCCCGCCCGACCCTGGTGCTGGGCCGCAGCACCGAGGCCGACGTGCGGATCGACGACCCCGGCGTATCCCGCCGGCACTGTGAGATCCGGACCGGAACGCCCTCGACGATCCAGGATCTCGGGTCCACCAACGGCATCGTGGTGGACGGGCAGCACACCACCCGCGCTACGCTCCGCGACGGCTCGCGGATCGTCGTGGGCAGCACCACCATCATTTACCGGCAAGCCGAAGGGTGAAGCGGGGGCAATGTCAGAGCTGACCCTCACGGTCATGCGGCTGGGTTTCCTGGCCGTACTGTGGCTGTTCGTGATCGTGGCCGTGCAGGTCATCCGCAGCGACCTGTTCGGTACGCGTGTCACCCAGCGCGGAGCGCGGCGGGAGGCCGCCCGGCCTCAGGCGCAGGCCGCCCGGCAGGCGGCGGCGCCTCCGCAGCAGCGCCAGCAGGCCGCCGGTGGCCGCCAGCGCCGCAACTCCCCGACCAAGCTGGTCGTGACCGAGGGCACCCTCACCGGTACCACCGTCGCGCTGCAGGGCCAGACCATCACCCTGGGCCGGGCGCACGACAGCACGATCGTGCTGGACGACGACTACGCCTCCAGCCGCCATGCCAGGATCTACCCGGACCGGGACGGTCAGTGGATCGTCGAGGACCTGGGCTCCACCAACGGCACGTACCTCGACCGGAGCCGGCTGACGACTCCCACGCCGATCGCGCCGGGTGCGCCGATCCGCATCGGCAAGACCGTCATCGAGCTGCGGAAGTAGTGCTACATCATGAATAGGCGCGAGCGGAGCGAGCACGCAGGCGCGGTCCACACCCCGGACCCCGGCGCGCTCCCGACCGGAGGGTGGGCACCGTGCGGATGTACCCGGAGCCGACGGGCGAGGTGCGCATGAGTCTCTCACTGCGCTTCGCCGCCGGATCGCACAAAGGCATGATCCGGGAGGGCAACGAGGACTCCGGCTACGCCGGTCCCCGTCTGCTCGCCATCGCCGACGGAATGGGCGGCGCCGCCGCCGGCGAGGTCGCCTCCTCCGAGGCGATCTCCACCATCGTCGCTCTCGACGAGGACATCCCCGGCTCCGACGTCCTGACCTCGCTCGGCACCGCCGTCCAGCGGGCCAACGACCAGCTGCGCGCCATGGTCGAGGAGGACCCCCAGCTCGAAGGCATGGGCACCACGCTCACCGCCCTGCTGTGGACCGGCCAGCGACTGGGCCTGGTCCACGTGGGCGACTCGCGCGCGTACCTGCTGCGGGACGGCGTCCTCACCCAGATCACCCAGGACCACACCTGGGTGCAGCGCCTGGTCGACGAGGGACGCATCACCGAGGAGGAGGCGACCACGCATCCGCAGCGCTCGCTCCTCATGCGCGCGCTCGGCAGCGGCGAGCACGTCGAGCCCGACCTGTCGATCCGCGAGGTCCGGGCCGGCGACCGCTACCTGATCTGCTCCGACGGACTGTCCGGGGTCGTCTCCCACCAGACGATGGAGGACACCCTCGCCAGCTACCAGGGCCCGCAGGAGACCGTGCAGGAGCTGATCCAGCTCGCGCTGCGCGGCGGCGGCCCCGACAACATCACCGTCATCGTCGCCGACGTCCTCGACCTGGACACCGGTGACACGCTCGCCGGGCAGCTCTCCGACACTCCGGTCGTGGTCGGCGCGGTCGCCGAGAACCAGAACCAGCTGCACGACAACGGCATCATGCAGACGCCCGCCGGACGCGCCTCCGGCCTCGGCCGCCAGGTGCCCGGACAGGGCGGCGGCGAGTTCGGCCCGCCCGGCTCCGGCGACACCACGGGCTACGTCCCGGACGGCAGCTTCGGTGACTACACCGACGACGACTTCGTCAAGCCCGGCAAGGGCCGCAGGTGGCTGAAGAGATCCTTCTACAGTGTCCTCGCCCTCGCCGTGATCGGCGGCGGCCTGTACGGCGGCTACCGCTGGACGCAGACGCAGTACTACGTCGGCACCAAGGGCGAGCACGTGGCCCTGTACCGCGGTATCAGCCAGGACCTGGCGTGGGTCTCGCTGTCGAAGGTGGAGAAGGACCACCCCGACATCGAACTCAAGTACCTGCCGCCCTACCAGCAGAAGCTGGTCCAGGCCACGATCGCCGAAGGCAACCTGGGCACGGCCCAGAAGAAGATCGACGAACTGTCGGTCCAGGCCTCCGCGTGCAAGAAGGAAGCGCAGCGCCGCGTCGCCGAGAGCGAGAACAACGCCCAGACGGGCCAGGGCGAGGCCGGCGGCACCACGGGAACCACCAGCACCTCCCGCACGTCCAAGGCATCGCCGTCGCCGAGCGCGTCGGCATCGACGTCCCCGACCCCGTCCAAGTCCGCGACCGCCACTCCCAGCCCCGGCCCCAGCCTCTCGGAGGAGGAGCAGAAGGTCGTCTCGCTGTGCGGTAAGCAGTAGGCAAGCCGTGAGAGGCCCCGTCACACGATGAGCAGTACTACCAACTCGCCGACGCACCACACGTCCACGATCGGCTCGATCGGCGCCCCGAGCCGGCGCAACACCGAGCTCGCGCTCCTGGTGTTCGCCGTCGTCATCCCGGTGTTCGCCTACGCCAACGTGGGCCTGGCCATCGACGACAAGGTGCCGTCCGGCCTGCTGAGCTACGGTCTCGGCCTCGGCCTCCTGGCCGGCGTCGCCCACCTCGTCGTACGCAAGTTCGCCCCGTACGCGGACCCGCTGCTGCTGCCGCTGGCCACGCTGCTGAACGGGCTCGGACTCGTCGTCATCTGGCGGCTGGACCAGTCCAAACTGCTCCAGTCCATCCAGCAGGCGGGCACCGCGGCACCCCGTCAGCTCATGTACACCGCCATGGGCATCGCGCTGTTCATCGTCGTCCTGGTCTTCCTCAAGGACCACCGCACCCTGCAGCGCTACACCTACATCTCCATGGTCGGCGCGCTGGTGCTGCTGCTCCTGCCGCTGGTCCCCGGACTCGGTGCCAACATCTACGGCGCCAAGATCTGGATCCACGTCGGCAGCTTCTCCATCCAGCCCGGAGAGTTCGCCAAGATCGTCCTGGCGATCTTCTTCGCCGGCTATCTGATGGTCAAGCGCGACGCGCTCGCCCTCGCCAGCCGCCGCGTCATGGGCCTGTACCTGCCGCGCGGCCGCGACCTCGGTCCGATCCTGGTCGTCTGGTTCATCTCGATCCTGATCCTGGTCTTCGAGACCGACCTCGGTACCTCGCTGCTGTTCTTCGGAATGTTCGTCATCATGCTGTACGTCGCCACCGAGCGGACCAGCTGGATCGTCTTCGGTCTGCTGATGTCGGCGGGCGGCGCGGTCGGCGTGGCGAGCTTCGAGCCGCACGTCCAGCAGCGTGTCCAGGCCTGGCTCGACCCGATGGCGGAGTACGCCCTCAGCCGTAAGGGCGTCGCCGGCCACTCCGAGCAGGCGATGCAGGCCCTGTGGGCGTTCGGCTCCGGCGGCACCCTCGGCACCGGCCTCGGCCAGGGCCACTCCGAGCTCATCCGGTTCGCCGCCAACTCCGACTTCATCCTCGCCACCTTCGGCGAGGAACTCGGCCTGGCCGGCATCATGGCGCTGCTGCTGATCTACGGGCTGATCGTGGAGCGCGGCGTGCGCACCGCCCTCGCCGCCCGCGACCCGTTCGGCAAGCTGCTCGCCATCGGCCTCTCCGGCGCCTTCGCGCTCCAGGTGTTCGTCGTCGCCGGCGGTGTGATGGGGCTCATCCCGCTGACCGGTATGACCATGCCGTTCCTGGCGTACGGCGGTTCCTCCGTCATCGCCAACTGGGCCCTGATCGGCATCCTGATCCGCATCAGCGACACCGCGCGCCGTCCGGCCCCCGCCCCCGCCTCCAACCCCGACGCCGAGATGACCCAGGTGGTCCGCCCGTGAACAAGCCCCTGCGCCGGATCGCGATCTTCTGCGGCCTCCTGGTCCTCACCCTGCTCCTGCGCGACAACTGGCTCCAGTACGTCAAGGCCGACACCCTGGCCTCCGACACGGACAACCGTCGCGTCAACATCACGCGTTACGCCAGCCCGCGCGGCGACATCATCGTCGGCGGCAAGGCCATCACCGGCTCCGTCGAGTCGGGCGACAACGACTTCAAGTACAAGCGCACCTGGAAGGACGGCGCCATGTGGGCGCCGGTCACCGGGTACTCCTCCCAGGCCTTCGGTGCCACCCAGCTGGAGAAGCTGGAGGACGGCATCCTCAGCGGCACCGACAACCGGCTCTTCTTCCGCAACACCCTCGACATGATCACGGGCAAGAAGAAGGAGGGTGGCAGCGTCGTCACCACCCTCAACGCCGCCGCCCAGAAGGCCGCCTACCAGGGCCTGGGCAACAAGAAGGGCGCCGTCGCCGCGATCGACCCGGCCACCGGCAAGATCCTGGCCCTGGTCTCCACCCCGTCGTACGACCCGTCGACCTTCGCCGGCACCTCGGACAGCGACTCGAAGGCCTGGAACAAGGTCCTGAAGAAGAACGACCCCGACGACCCGATGCTCAACCGCGCACTGCGCGAGACCTACCCGCCGGGCTCCACCTTCAAGGTCGTCACCGCCGCCGCGGCGCTGGAGAACGGCGTGGTCTCCGGCATCGACGACCCCACCAAGACGCCGGACCCGTACAGGCTCCCGGGGACCAGCACCAACCTCACCAACGAGCACGGCGGCTGCGAGAACGCCAGCCTGCGCGAGGCACTGCGCGTCTCCTGCAACACCGTCTTCGCGAGTCTGGCCCACAGCGTCACCAACGAGAAGATGATCGAGCAGGCCGAGAAGTTCGGCTTCAACAACGCCAAGCTCGACACCCCGGTGCGCGCCGCCGAGAGCATCTACCCCAAGGACAACGCCCCGCAGAACGCCCTGGACGGCATCGGCCAGGGCTCCAACGCGGCCACCCCGCTCCAGATGGCCATGGTCGCCTCGGCCGTCGCCAACAACGGCAAGCTGATGCAGCCGTACATGGTCGACCAGCTGCGCGCCTCCAACCTCGACGTCCTCGAGACGAACGAGCCCAAGGAGCTCTCCCAGGCCATCTCCTCCGAGACCGCCCAGAAGCTCCAGCAGATGATGGAGACGGTCGTCAAGACCGGCACCGGAACCAAGGCCCAGATCGACGGCGCCACCGTCGGCGGCAAGACGGGTACCGCCCAGCACGGCCTCAACAACAGCGAGAAGCCGTACGCCTGGTTCATCTCGTACGCCAAACTGTCGGACGGCAGCACTCCGGTGGCCGTCGCCGTCGTCGTCGAGGACGGCGCCGCCAACCGCGGCGACATCACCGGTGGCGGTCTCGCAGGTCCGATCGCAAGGGACGTGATGAAGGCAGTCATCGACAGCAAGAAGTGACCCCGCTCACGTCCCCTTCACATCGGTGCACGTTGCGATACCGGTCCTGTATCGGGTTACGGGCTAGGCCAGGTCACACAGAGCGATCCGGGTACCGTATGCCCGGACGACAGCCTCCGACCGCACAGACGTGCGGGTCGGGACCGACGGAGAGGGCTGGTAGGTAGCTATGGAAGAGCCGCGTCGCCTAGGCGGCCGGTACGAGCTGGGCCATGTGCTCGGCCGTGGTGGCATGGCGGAGGTCTACTTCGCGCATGACACCCGGCTCGGCCGCACGGTGGCGGTGAAGACGCTGCGCGCGGACCTCGCGCGCGATCCGTCCTTCCAGGCCCGGTTCCGCCGGGAGGCCCAGTCGGCCGCCTCGCTCAACCATCCCGCGATCGTCGCGGTCTACGACACGGGCGAGGACTACATCGACGGGGTCTCGATCCCGTACATCGTCATGGAGTACGTCGACGGCTCCACTCTGCGCGAGCTCCTGCACAGCGGCCGCAAGCTGCTGCCCGAGCGCACGCTCGAGATGACCATCGGCATCCTCCAGGGCCTGGAGTACGCCCACCGCAGCGGCATCGTGCACCGTGACATCAAGCCGGCCAACGTCATGCTGACGCGCAACGGCCAGGTCAAGGTCATGGACTTCGGCATCGCCCGCGCCATGGGCGACTCCGGCATGACGATGACCCAGACCGCCGCGGTCATCGGCACCGCCCAGTACCTCTCGCCGGAGCAGGCCAAGGGCGAGCAGGTCGACGCCCGCTCCGACCTGTACTCCACCGGCTGCCTGCTGTACGAGCTGCTGACCGTCCGGCCGCCCTTCGTGGGCGACTCCCCGGTCGCGGTCGCCTACCAGCACGTCCGGGAGGAGCCGCAGTCCCCGAGCGTCTTCGACCCCGAGATCACGCCGGAGATGGACGCGATCGTCCTCAAGGCACTGGTCAAGGACCCCAACTACCGCTACCAGTCCGCCGACGAGATGCGCGCCGACATCGAGGCCTGCCTCGACGGCCAGCCGGTGGCGGCCACCGCGGCGATGGGCTCGGTCGGCTACGGCGGTTACGGCGACGACCAGGCGACCACCGCCCTGCGCGCCGACGGCGGCGCCACCACGATGATGCCGCCCATGAGCCCGGGCAACGGCGGCGGCTACGACTACGACGACCGCCCCGACCGGCGCCGTCAGAAGAAGAACAACACCTCGACGGTCCTGCTGGCGGTCGCGGCCGTCCTGGTCCTCGTGGGCGCCATCCTGATCGGCAAGTGGGCGTTCAGCGGCAGCGGCGCGGGCAACGACGTCGTCAACATCCCCAGCTTCGTCGACCAGACCGTCGCCCAGGCACAGCAGATGGCGGCCAACGCCGACCTGAAGATCACCGTCACCAAGAAGCCCTGCGAGAACACCGAGACCGGCAAGGTCTGCTCGCAGGACCCGACGGCGGGCACCGAGGTCAAGAAGCAGTCCACCGTCAACCTGGTCGTCTCGACCGGGGCGCCGAAGGTGGCCGTGCCGAACGTCGTCGGCAAGAAGCTCGACGACGCCAAGGGCATCCTCGAGGACGACAAGTACCAGTTCGACGTCAAGACCAAGCAGAAGGTGTCCTCCCTGGAGGCGGGCACCGTCCTGGAGCAGGATCCGGAGCTCGGCAAGGAGGTCGAGAAGGGCTCCACGATCACGCTGACGGTCGCCAAGGCCGAGGAGCGGTCCACCGTCCCGGACGTCCTGGGCAAGAGCTGTGACGAGGCCAAGGCCCAGATGCAGGCCAGCGACCTCACCGGCAACTGCACCGAGGTGGAGACCGACGACCAGAACCAGGTCGACAAGGTCATCGCGACCACCCCGGATCGCGGCGCCCAGGTCGACAAGGGCTCCACGGTCCAGATCCAGATCGGCAAGGCCAAGCAACAGCAGCAGGTCACGGTCCCGAACATCCAGGGCCAGAAGCTGAAGGACGCCAGGCAGATGCTCGCGCAGGCGGGCCTCAACGTCGGCAACATCCAGGGCTCCCAGGATGACGACGCGTTCGTCTTCAGCTCCAACCCCGGCCAGGGCAACCCGGTCCAGCCGGGCTCGAGCGTCGACCTGGTCACCGTGAAGGGCAACGGCGGCAACTTCTTCGGCGGCAACAACGGCTGACGGCAGGACCGCCGCCAACGGCGACCGCACCACGGTGACGGCCCCCGACCGAGACCACTCGGTCGGGGGCCGTCACCGTGCCCGTACTGTCATCGCTCTGCCGGGAGCCGTCACCGTGCCTGCACGTCAGCGGGCCTGCACGGCAGCGGGCTCGTACGTCAGCGGGCTCGTACGTCACCGCGCCCGTCCCGGCACCCCGCCCGGAACCTGCGTCAGCGCAGTTCCTTCGGCGGCGTGCGCTCGCCGTCCACGGCGTCCACCCGCACCAGCTCGCCCCACACCACGTACCGGTAGCGGCTCGTGTACACCGGGGTGCAGGTCGTCAGCGTGATGTAGTGGCCCGCCTTCTTCTTCCCCGACTCCCTGGGGACGGACCCGAGGACCTTGACGTTGTACTTCGAGGTCTCGGGGAGAATCGCGTAGACCTTGTAGACGTACCACTTGTCCTTGGTCTCGAAGACGATCGGGTCGCCCTCTTCGACCTTGTCGATGTTGTGGAACTTCGCCCCGTGGCCGTCGCGGTGGGCGGCCAGGGCGAAGTTGCCGTCCTTGCCCGACGTGGGCAGCGTGGCCTTGACCGGATCGACGTAGTAGCCGGCGACCCCGTCGTTGAGGATCTTCGTCGACGTGCCCTTCTCGACCAGGACCTCGCCGTTCCTCATCGAGGGCACGTGCAGGAAGCCGATGCCGTCGCGGGTGTCGAGGGCGCCGGGGCCGGTGTCCTGTCCGGCGGCCCAGCCGTCGCGGACCTTGTCGCCCTCCTTGTGCGCCGCCCGGTCGGCGACGACGTTCGTCCACCACAGCGAGTAGACGACGAACAGACCGAGCACCAGGCCCGCCGTGATGAGCAGTTCGCCGAAGACACTGACCGCCAGGGCGATCCGGCCGCGGCCCCGGGGCCGCGGCTCCGGCCCCGACTCGGGCACGGCGGTGTGCTCTTCGGTCTCATCGGCGGTCGCTGCCACTGTTTCCTCTGCCCTTAACTGACGAGCGCATCCGGCTTGCCCTTGCTGCGCGGCCGTACCTCGACCATCTTGCCCCAGACGATCAGCCGGTACTTGCTGGTGAACTCCGGCGTGCACGTCGTCAGGGTGATGTAGCGGCCGGGCCCGGTGAAGCCCGACCCGGCGGGAACGGGGTTGATGACGGTGGTGTTGCTCGGCGACGTCACCGGCAGCATCGATGTCATCTTGTAGACGTAGTAGGTGTCCTGGGTCTCGACCACCACCTCGTCGCCCGCCTGGAGCCGGTTGATGTACCGGAATGGCTCACCGTGCGTGTTGCGGTGGCCGGCGAGCGCAAAGTTGCCCGTCTTCGCGTCGGGCATCGCCGTCTTGAGCGGGCTCTCGCCGTAGTGGCCGACCATGCCCTTGTCGAGCACCTTCTTGTTGCTGACGCCCTCCGCGATCGGCACGACGACGTCCAGCTTGGGGATGTGCAGGATGGCGAAGCCCTGCCCCGGCGAGAACGTGCCCGGCGCCCGCTTCCCGCTCGCCCAGTCCTGCTGGAGGCTGCTGGCCTCCTTGCCCGCCTGGGCGTGGGCCCGCACGTTCGTCCACCACAGCTGGTAGGTGACGAACAGCAGCATCAGCACACCGGTCGTGATGAACACCTCGCCGATCGCCCGGCTGGCGACCACGGCCGGGCTGGACTTGCGTGCCCGCGCCTGCTTGCGCGCCTCGACCCGGGACAGGGGTGCGCGGGATCCGGAGCCGCCCGATGACGTACCGGTCTCGGGCGCCCCGCCGCCATGGCGCCCACCACGGCGCTTGGCGGCCTTTCTGCGGGCCGCACGACCGCCCGAGGTGGATGGAGTGGCGGACGGGGCCGCTGAGGCCGCAGAAGCCGATACAGGCCCACCGGCCCCCAGGTACGACGGGTCGGGCAGCCGCAACGCGACGGTCTCGTCGTCGAGGGGGCGGCCGTACGGCGCGCCGTCGTACCGGTCCCCGAGCGCGGTCACGCCGTGGCCCTGCCCACCACCGGGGCGAGCCCCGCCGACCTCGCCAGGGCACCCGCGTAGCCGCACTCGACCAGCCAGTTGGCCAGCATCAGGTGGCCGTGCTCGGTCAGCACCGACTCGGGGTGGAACTGCACACCCTCGACCGGGAGTTCCCGGTGGCGCAGCCCCATGATGATGCCGTCGTGCGTGCGGGCCGTGACCTCCAGCTCGGCCGGCACCGTCGCCGGCTCCGCGGCCAGCGAGTGGTACCGGGTCGCGGTGAAGGGGGACGGCAGACCGGCGAAGACGCCCTTGCCGCTGTGCTCCACCGGCGAGGTCTTGCCGTGCAGCAGTTCCGGCGCGCGGTCCACCACACCGCCGTACGCCACCTGCATGGACTGCATGCCCAGGCAGACCCCGAAGACCGGGACACCGGTGGCGGCGCAGTGGCGCACCATCTCGATGCAGACCCCGGCCTCCTCGGGCGTGCCCGGACCGGGGGACAGCAGCACCCCGTCGAAGCCGTCCTGCGCGTGTGCGGTCGAGACCTCGTCGTTGCGCAGGACCTCGCACTCGGCGCCGAGCTGGTACAGGTACTGGACCAGGTTGAAGACGAAGCTGTCGTAGTTGTCGACGACGAGAATGCGCGCGCTCACTGGTTGTCCACCGTCACATCGTTGAAGGGCAGCAGCGGTTCGGCCCACGGGAAGACGTACTGGAAGAGGACGTAGACCACGGCCAGAACCAGCACGATCGAGATCAGCGCCTTGACCCAGGCGTTTCCCGGCAGCTGCCGCCAGATCCAGCCGTACATGCCGTCCCTTCCCCTCGTACCACGGCACCAGACTCACGCCGCACGGCACCAGACTAACGGCGCAGCGCCTCGGGTTCGCCTGCCTCCACGGGCTGCGTGGAGTCCAGGTGCGCCCACACGATCAGCCGGTGACTGTGGCCCCACTCGGGATCGCACGTGGTCAACGTCAGATAGCGGCCCGCACGCGTATACCCGGACTTACGTGGCACAGGGGCGATCACCTCAACGTCCGTGGGCACGGTTTTGTAGGGCCCTTTGTCGATCCGATACGTGAACCAGGTCGTCCCGTCCGTCAGCACCACCGCGTCCCCCCGGCGCAGCCGCGGAAAGTCCTTGAACGGATCACCGTACGTACGCCGGTGACCGGCCACGGAGAAGTTGCCCGTCTGTCCCAGCCGCGCGGTGCCCGCGTAGTGGCCCAGGCCCTTCTTCAGGGTGGCGGTGGAGGTGCCCTCCAGAACCGGTTTGTTCCACGTGAAACCGAGCCGGGGGATGTACATGATCGCGAAGGGGGCGCCGCCGCGGTACGCCGTCGGCGCCGGGGCGGTGGCGGCGGCACCGGGGGGCGCCGACGGCCGGACACTCCCGTGCGCCCACTCCTGCTGCAGCTGGTCGATCTGGTGGTCCATGACCCGGTCGGCCTTCACCCCGGTCCAGAACAGCACGTAGACGACGAAGAGCACGATCACCGTGCCCACGGTGATGCAGAGCTCGCTGACGGTCCTGACGATCACACGTACCGACACAGGGCCCCCCGGCGGCCGCTCTACTCCGTGTGCTTCTACCCCACAGGCTTCGCGTAGTGCAGATCCACTGTGCCCGAGTAGCCGGGCAGAGTCACCGTGCCGTTCTCGGTGACTTTCCAGCCGAGCCCGTAGACGTTGACGTAGACCATGTAGTTCTGGATCGCCGGGGCCTCCGCGAGGGCCTTCTGGAGCTTCTCCGGGTCACCGACGGCCGTGATCTTGTACGGCGGCGAGTAGACCCGCCCCTGGAGGATCAGGGTGTTGCCGACGCAGCGCACGGCACTGGTGGAGATCAGCCGCTGGTCCATGACCTTGATGCCCTTGGCCCCGCCCGCCCACAGGGCGTTCACCACGGCCTGGAGGTCCTGCTGGTGGATGACCAGATAGTCGGGCTGCGGCTCGGGGTAGCCGGGGAGCTTGGCCGTCGCGTCCGGCGGGGCGTCGTTGAGGGTGACCGTGATCGCCTCCCCCTTGAGCTTCTGGGTCCCCGCCCGCTTCTCCAGGGCCGTGACCTTCGCGTCCTCCGCGGCGGTGCTGCCGTCGTCGCCCGCGGCGAGGGAGTCGACGTCGTTGCGCAGGGCCCCGTTGGACTCGTCCAGCTCACCGTTCTTGCGACTGCGCTCCTGGATGAGGTCGGAGAGCTTCAGCAGCGAGGTGTCCGTACGGATGTTGGTGCCCTTGGCCGTGTTGAAGCTGGTGAAGAAGAGCAGCCCGGCCAGCGCGAAGACGGCCACCGTGAGCACCCGCACGGGTCGGAGACCGCCCCGGCGGTGGTCGGGACTGGATTCGGTCCCGGGAGAGTCGGCAGAATTGCTCAACGTACCCTTATCTCCTTCGACGCCACGGAAGCACTACGCTAACGGACGCCCGGGGGAGCGCTAAGAGTCCCCTTGTACGCTGCCCCGAGCCAGCCCCAGTTCCCTGCGCGGCCACGCAGCGCATCGACAGGAGAGACCCTCGTGCCGAAGTCACGTATCCGCAAGAAGGCCGACTACACGCCGCCCCCGGCGAAGCAGGCGACCGCCATCAAGCTCAACAGCCGTGCCTGGGTCGCGCCGGTCATGCTGGCCATGTTCCTCATCGGCCTCGCCTGGATCGTCGTCTTCTACGTGTCCGACGGCTCCCTGCCCATCGACAAGCTGGACAACTGGAACATCGTGGTTGGTTTCGGCTTCATCGCGGCGGGATTCGGCGTCTCCACCCAGTGGAAGTAGCGCGGACCGGGGCTCTGCCCACGGCTATCCGCTGAGTTATCCACAGCCGTTTTCCACAGTGGGGAAAAGAACGACGATCTGTGGATAACTCATCGAGGATTGTCGCCTGCGTAACGGAAACATCCAGCATCGAAAGCTTGTTCGCCCCCTGTCTGACCTGGGGAAACACGGGTCAGTGACAGGGGGCACAGCTGTTCCCGCACGATGTGCACAAGATCCGCCACACGCTGTGGACAACCATCCGCTCAGGTGAGCTGGAACGTCCTCAACAGCGTCACACCCACAACGACGGCCAGCACCAGCGCACAGCTGCCGTACTGCACCAGTGCACGGTGCCGGCGCGGCGCGTGGACCATGGCGAAGCCGATGGCGACACCGGCGACGAGACCGCCGAGGTGTGCCTGCCAGGCGATGTTCATGCCCGGGCCGAAGGTGAAGAGCAGGTTGATCACCAGCAGCGCGATCATGGGACGCATGTCGTAATTGAGCCGGCGCATCAGCACCACCATCGCGCCGAAAAGGCCGTAGATCGCGCCGGAAGCGCCCAGCGAGGGCTGGTTCGGCGCGGCGATCAGATAGCAGAACGCGCTGCCGGCCAGCCCGGAGACGAAGTAGAGCGCGAGGTAGCGGACCCGGCCGAGGGCCGCCTCCAGGGGGCCGCCGATCCACCACAGGCTGAGCATGTTGAACAGGATGTGGACATAGCCGCCGTGCAGGAACATCGAGGTGAGCAGCCGGTACCACTGGCCCTGGGCGATCCCCTCGACGGAGTGCAGGATCGGGACGTAGGCCTGGCCGAGCAGGTCGAACCGTTCGCTGAAGCGGTCGCCGACGATCTTCTGGACCAGGAAGAGGGCCAGGTTGAGGCCGATCAGCACCTTGGTGGCCAGCCGCGGATCGGCGGCGACGGCGCCGCCCGCGACGGTGCGGGGCCTGGCCGCGGCCGCGCCGGATTCACGGGCGCAGTCGGGGCACTGGAAGCCGACCGAGGCGTTGACCATGCACTCGGGGCAGATCGGGCGCTCGCAGCGGGTGCAGCGGATCCCGGTCTCACGGTCCGGGTGCCGGTAGCAACCGGGCAGACTCTGGGCGTCCTGTTGACTGCCGCGAGCCTGGTCCATGACATCCCCTAGATCGTCGTGTGCAATGCCTTGCCCCGCCCATCCTTACGGACGAGCGGGGCATAAGGTTCCCTGCTTCGACGTACGGGCGCCCGGCGCGTCGAAGGCCGCGCCCGCGCGCCGGACGCGTGGCCGCCTCGGCGTCAGCCCTGGCGGGTCTCGACGACGACCGACTCGATGACGACCTCGTTGACCGGGCGGTCGGTGCGCGGATTGGTCTGGGCGGATGCGATGGAGTCGACGACCTTCTGGCTCGCCGCGTCGGCGACCTCGCCGAAGATGGTGTGCTTGCGGTTCAGCCAGGCCGTCGGGGAGACGGTGATGAAGAACTGCGAGCCGTTGGTGCCCGGGCCGGCGTTGGCCATGGCCAGCAGATAGGGCTTCGAGAACTGGAGCTCCGGGTGGAACTCGTCCTCGAACTGGTAACCGGGGCCGCCGGTGCCGTTGCCCAGCGGGTCACCGCCCTGGATCATGAAGCCGCTGATCACCCGGTGGAAGACCGTGCCGTCGTAGAGCCTGGCCGTGGACTTCTCGCCCGTCTCGGGGTTGGTCCACTCACGCTCGCCCTGGGCGAGCTCGACGAAGTTCTTGACCGTCTTGGGCGTGTGGTGCGGGAAGAGCCGAACCTCGATGTCGCCATGGTTGGTCTTCAGGGTGGCGTAGAGCTGCTCGGCCACGGTCTGCCTTCCGTTGTCTTCCTGTGACTGCCCGAATCCTCGCACGGCCCGGGCGACACGGCGCCGGACGACCCCTTCTGTGCGGATATCCGGGTACTTGCTTGCGGAAAACGAGACCAGTACTCCCACGACACGGGCACGCGGCGACGATCCGTGGCATTGTCGACGACAAGCTCACATTCTCCGCATTCATCCGCTATTGCACTTGATCACCAACCTAGACGCTCTTGCATGAAAGTGATCACAAGTCGGACGGTATGACCCGTATGACCGTCCGCGCATGCCCCGGCGTCCGTTGACAGGCATGATCCGTAAAAGGGTGGAAAGTCGAATTACCGTACGCCACCGAGGAGGAGGAACCCGTGACCCGCATCGACAGCGTGCGCGCCGCGACCGAAACGGCGAAGGACAGCGTGCTGCACGCCGCGGAAGTTGTGGCGCCCTACGCCGACACGGCCAAGGAGAAGGCCGCGTACTACGCATCCGAGGCCCGCGTACGGCTCGCGCCCAAGGTGTCGCAGGCCGCGGAGCAGGCCCGCGTCCAGTACGACGCCCATCTGGCGCCCCGGCTGGAACAGGCCCTCTCCCATGTGCCGCCCAAGGTCGACCAGGCCGCCCAGGAAGCGGCGGTCCGCACCCGCGAGGTCGCCCGGCAGGCCGCCGACTACTCCCGTCCGAAGATCGAGCAGGCGGTGGCGGCGGCCGGTCCCGTCAAGGACGAGGCGGCCGCCCGCAGTCTTGCCGCGCTGGCCGCGCTGCGCGGCCAGGTGACCCCGAAGGAGATCCAGCAACTCGCCCGCAAGCACAAGCGGCGGGCGAAGGCCGGGCGGGCCGTGAAGGTGGTGGCCGGTCTGGCCGCAGTGGCAGCCTGCGCCTTCGTCGCATGGAAGTGGTGGGACAGGCAGGCCAACCCGGAGTGGCTCGTCGAACCGCCGGCCGCGACGGACGTGCCCGAGTCGAATCGGCTGGCGTCGGTGGACGGCAGCCAGTCCGCGCTCGATCCCGAGGTACAGGCCAAGGAGGCCGAGGAAGAGGCGGCGGACCGCGAGGACCGCGGCTGACATCGGCCGAGCACCACCGAGGGGCGGAGGACCTGGCGGTTCCCCGCCCCTCGGCGATGTTTCACGTGGAACCGCGGAGGCGTGTTTTGCGGTGACGTTTGCAACGCACCGGCTCTCCACAATCCCCACACGTTTCCTTGACGCAACGCACCCGTCCGGTCACACGGCCGCGCGGAAGCCGTTTCACACAAGGCCGCCGCGTCGGAGAAGGTTCGCCACGCCTGCCTGACCAGCTCCTTCGGGACGGGTCGCCGACGCCACTCTCCGCGCATATTTGCGCAAAGAACAGCAACGCCCCGGGCCCCTCTCCGGATCACCCGAGTGACACACGTCACGGAACACGCAAAAGACCGGCCGGACACCTGTGAGGTGTCCGGCCGGTCTGTTCTGTGGAGCCTAGGGGAGTCGAACCCCTGACATCTGCCATGCAAAGACAGCGCTCTACCAACTGAGCTAAGGCCCCGGAAGCAAGGCGTCCGACCGCAGAAACCACATCCCGGTGGGCGCCGCAGACCAGAGTACCGGGTCATCCCGGGTATCTCGCAAAAAGTTGGGGGGTCCCCGTGGGCGACCACTCTCCGTAAGATGCTCGACGTGGTTCGCTACAGCGAACCGCGGTTCTTGGGGAAGCGATGGGGAGACGCAATGGACGCCGCACAGCAGGAAGCGACCGCGAGAGCGCGGGAACTGCAGCGGAACTGGTACGGGGAGCCGCTGGGGGCGCTCTTCCGTAAGCTCATAGAAGACCTGGGCCTCAACCAGGCCCGCCTGGCGGGGGTGCTGGGCCTGTCCGCGCCGATGCTGTCCCAGCTGATGAGCGGTCAGCGGGCGAAGATCGGCAATCCGGCCGTGGTGCAGCGGGTCCAGCTCCTCCAGGAACTGGCGGGGCAGGTCGCGGACGGCAGCGTCAGCGCCGCCGAGGCCACCGCGCGGATGGATGAGATCAAGAGGTCACAGGGGGGCTCGGTGCTCAGCAACAGCACGCAGGCGACCAGCAGTTCGGGTGCGCCCACGGTCAAGCGGGTGGTCCGGGAGATCCAGTCGCTGCTGCGGTCGGTGGCCGCCGCCGGCGACATCATCGAAGCCGCGGACACCCTCGCCCCGACCCACCCGGAGCTGGCAGAGTTCCTCCGGGTCTACGGCGCCGGCCGCACCTCGGACGCGGTGACGCACTACCAGTCCCACCAGAGCTGACGCCGACGGCCCGGTGACCGAAGGGGGTTCGGGGACCGGGCCGATGCCCTGAGGGGCAGGCACAGGCCGTTGCGCCCACCGTGGGAGGAGTCGTCGCCCTTGCCGCGGGGGAAGGGCAAGAGGGAACGCCTCAGGGGGAGGAGCAGCGCACAGCCATGGGTGAGGTCTTCGCCGGCCGGTACGAACTGGCCGACCCGATCGGACGCGGCGGGGTCGGCGCCGTCTGGCGCGCCTGGGACCACCGCCGACGCCGCTACGTGGCCGCCAAGGTCCTCCAGCAGAGCGACGCGCACTCGCTGCTGCGCTTCGTGCGCGAGCAGGCGATGCGCATCGACCATCCCCATGTGCTCGCGCCCGCCAGCTGGGCCGCCGACGACGACAAGGTCCTGTTCACCATGGACCTGGTCGCGGGTGGTTCGCTGGTACACCTGATCGGCGACTACGGCCCGCTGCCACCGGCGTTCGTCTGCACCCTGATCGACCAGCTCCTGTCCGGACTGTCCGCGGTGCACACGGAAGGCGTCGTGCACCGCGACATCAAACCCGCCAACGTGCTGCTCGAAGCCACCGGGACGGGCCGTCCCCGGCTGCGGCTGTCCGACTTCGGCATCGCGATGCGGCTCGGCGAGCCCCGTCTGACGGAGACCAACCTCGTGGTGGGGACGCCCGGTTATCTCGCGCCCGAACAGTTGATGGGCGCGGAACCGGACTTCGCGGCCGACCTCTTCGCCGTGGGACTGGTCGCGCTGTATCTGCTGGAGGGTGCCAAGCCCGACGCCAAGGCACTGGTGCAGTACTTCGCGGCGCACGGGACGCCGGGAGCGCCCGAGGGCATCCCCGAGCCGCTCTGGCAGGTCGTGGCGATGCTGTTGCAGCCGGACCCGCAGGCCCGGTTCCGTACGGCCACGGGAGCGCGCAAGGCGCTCGGGGCAGCCGCCGAACTGCTGCCGAGACCGGGCTTCGACGACGATCTGATCGAGATCTTCGACCAACTCGGTCCGCTCCCCGCCGGGTTCGGTCCCGACGGCCCCCTCGGACCGCCACCGTCCCCCGGACCCCGGCCGCCGCGGCCCGCCTCCGCCACCCCGGCGGACCCGGGCACCACCCCCGACCCGAGCAGCACCTCGGACGCGCCCGCCGCTGCGGACAGGAACACCGCCACCGGTCAGGCGGGCGGCCCCCCGGACGGTGGGCGCAGGCACAGCACCGGCACCACGCTCCGCACGGCAGGCTCCGGCACCGCCCCCACCGATCCCCGCCTGAGCCCGAGCCCCCCGTCCCCCTCTGCGTCCCTGCCTCCGGCCCCGGCCCCGGCCCCGGAGCACTCCGCCGCGTCCCGGTCCGCCCACGCGGCTGCCCCGGCCGCCACGGCTCCGTCCCGCCCGGCGTCCATGTCGGACACCGGCAGCTTCCACCTTCCGCCGCCCGGGACGCCCACCCCCGCTGTCCCCGCACCCCGGCAGCCCGTACCCGCCTCGCCCGACGGGCCCACGTACACCCCGCCCGCGTCCCCGCTCCCGGCCGCCCGTCCGCAGCCGGAGCACGCCGACGCCTCCACCGCCTCGTACACCGCCCAGGTCCCCCGGACGCCACCGGCGGCCGGGGAGACCCCGCGCCACCGTGCCCGGCGCCGCCCCGGCCCGCCCGCCCGGGTGGCCGTCCCGCTGCTGCTGCTCGCGCTGGCCTGCTACGCCGTGGGGTTCTGGGCGCTGGCCCGCGTCTGAGCGTCCCTGCGGCGCGCTGCCGCCGTCCACAGCCCGAGGCCCAGCAGCAGCACACTGCCCGTACCGATCCCGCCCGCGGCGAGCGCCGCCATCGCGGTGCTGCGGCCCGGGGCACCGTCCGCGGCCGCCCGGTCCCGCTCCGTGACCTCGAAAACGCCCTGCGGCGCGGACCGGCCCGCATATCCGGGCCCGGCCTCCCCCGCGCCACCGACCCGCACCCGCAGGGTCAGCCCGAACGGACCGGCGCCGAACCGGTCGGCCACCTGCGCGGCGAGATGCACCACCAGGTAGTAGGAACCGGCGAAGCGCACCGCGCCGACCGCGTCGGTGGGGTCGTAGCGGTTGACGTAGCGGACCGGTGGCACGGGGGCGAGCGCGGCGGACTTCTGCTTGCCGTCGTAGCTGACGCCCACGTCCTCGACCTGCGCGCGCACCGGGTTGTGCAGCGACAGCACCAGCGCTCCCACTGCATAGCCGCTGCCGCCGCTCGCGCTGCCCAGGTCGGCGGTGGCGTAGAGCTGTTGCCCCCAGTCGACGGGCACCTTGTAGAAGAGCGTCTGTCCGGGCACGATGTCGGACCGCCAGACCCCCTGGTCGACCGCGGTCGCCGAGCCGAAGCCCGCGCCGCCCTGCCGCTCGTGCGGCTCGTCCGCGAGCGGAGCGGGGGAGGTGGAGTTCCAGACCTCGGGCGCACGCGTCGCGCCGGCCTTCTCCGGCCGGGGCTCCGAGAACACGGCGAGTTCCAGGTCCCAGACCCCCGGCGCGGTGTCCGTCGTACCGAGCCGCTCCACGAGCAGGTAGTACGTGCCCGGCTGCCGACACAGGGCCTTGGCCGGGGACACCTCCCGCGCGCCCCACGCCGTGACGGGCCGCGGACTGCGGGCGGCTCCGAAGGTCGCCGAGTCGTACGAGCAGGCGTGGCCGTCGGAATCCTGCACGGAGACCCTGATCCCGTCCACGGCGCCGATCGAGGCGTCCGGGGCGGGTACGGCGGTGGCGGAGGCGTACACGCTCGACGTGTCGTCGAGCTCCAGGCGGTAGTAGGTCTTGCCGCTCTCGCCGAGGGTGCTCCGGTAGGTCTCCCCGGCATCCAGGCGCCCGGCGTCCGCGGTCCCGCCCGCGCCGACGACCGTCCGATCGCCGTCGGCGAACGCGTAGCCGGGAGACGCGGACGACGCGGACGACGCGGACGACGTCCGGGTGGCGGCAGCCGCGCCCGGCACGGCCGCGACGGCCGACACGGAGCACAGAACCGCTGTCGCGGCAACCGCGCGCGCCCGAGCTCGCCTCCGCCGGACCCCGGCGTGTCTCCACGCCCTCGTACAACGTCCCCACACGCGCCCCACCACGCGCCCCCTCGCCGCTGCCGGACCGGAACGTCGCCCATCCTGCCCCGCCGGGCCGCTGGCCACCCGGCAAATCCGTACGAGCGTCCGAAACCGGTGGCCGCGGACAACGCAAAACCCCGACCGCAGGGGCGGTCGGGGTCTGTTCAGAATCCGGTGTCGGTACTCACGAACCCGTGGGCACGGAGTCAGTCGCCTCCGTCCACAGATCCTGCTCGGCGCGATCCGCCTGGATCTGGCGGTACACGAGGAGCCCGCCGATGGCGGCCAGTGCGACCAGGAGAAGCTTCTTCACCGCGCGACCTCGTCTTTCCTTGACGTAGGGGACCTCTGGCGCCCGACTATACACACCGGCCGATACCGATCAGTGACCTGCATCGGGGCCCCCAACTGCGGTCCGGGACAGCGCAGTACGAGCGGCTCGAACCGCTCCGACCAGCACGGCGACCGGAGAGTGAGCACCCCTGCACGCACGGCGACCTCGCCCGCATCGTGCCCGCCTGCTCCCCTTCTTCCGATTTCTGGTCCGCCTTGCACCCGTCCGTGTGGTGTTGATCCGAAGATCGACGCGTCATGGGCGTCGGTCCACCACTTCGCGACCGACATACACATCATGAACAAAGTACGCAAATCGACCGACCCGAAAGTGAGGGGCCATGGGCCGCACCCAGGTCATGAAGCTGTGGACCGTCGTCGTCACCGCCTTCCTCGCGCTGTGCACGGCGCTCGGACTCGTCACGACGACCGCCACGACGGCGGTAGCCCGGACCGAACCCGTCCGCAAGAGCAGCGGCAACGCCCTCGGGATGACGGCGCCGGCCCCGGCCCCCTGGCTATGGTCCCTCGACCGGAACCTGCCTCCCACGATGAAACAGCGCATCCACGCCGAGGCCCACGGGAAGTCCCCCAGTTGCCGCAACTGCTCGGTGACGGACACCGAAGCGGCCCCGCCGGTCCGGTCCCTCCGTGAAGGCCCCGACTCCCCTGACGAACCGCCCACGCCCCTCCAGCAGTGACAGGACGGCGGGCGAACCCGCCCACGGCACCGACGACCACGCAGAGGCCCTCGACCTGATTCAGGTCGAGGGCCTCTGCGTCAGCCGGACAGGCCCCGACGGCGCGGGACCAGCTCCCGCAGATCGGCGAAGAGACGCTCGTGGGCGGCCGCCGCGGCCGGGTCGGTGAGGTCCATGCCCTGGATGAAGCCGTGCACGAGCCCGGGTTCGACCCGGTGCCGGACCGGCACACCGGCCTGCGCGAGCCGGTGGGCGTAGGCGTCGCCCTCGTCACGCAGCGCGTCGTGCTCGGCGGTGACGATCAGGGCGCCGGGCAGTCCTGACAGATCGTCGGCGTGCAGCGGGGAGGCGGCGCGGCGCCGGGCGGGGTCCGGGACGAACTGCTCGACGAAGACGGCGAGCACGTCCGCGTCCAGGCCGTATCCGGTGCCCTTCTCCACGATGGACGGATGACGGAGCAACAGATCGGTGTTCGGGCAGAACAGTGCCTGCAACGCGGGCAGCGGCCCGCCCTCGTCGCGCAGCACCAGGCATGCCGCGGTGGCGAGGAAGCCGCCTGCGCTGTCACCGGCCACCGCGTCGGGCCGCACGGCGCGCAGCACCGCGACGGCGTCCCGGACGGCGGCCGGGTGGGGATGCTCGGGGGCCAGCCGGTAGCCGACCGCGAGGACGTCCAGGTCGCAGGCCCGGGCGATACGACGGCAGGTGCGGTCGTGGGTGTCGAGGTCGCCGAAGACGAACCCGCCGCCGTGCAGGTACACCAGCAGCGGGCGCGGCCCGCCACCGGGACGGTAGCGGCGGACCGGCACGGCTCCGGCCTCCGTGGCGACGAAGGCGTCCTCCACCCGGGGAAGTTCGGGTCCCCGTGGACGGACGGCCCGCCGCTCGTGCGCCGCGGCGCGCAGGCGGACGACCATGTCGGGCAGACCGGGCCGACCAGGCACGCCGAGCAGTGAGGACGACGGCTCGGGCGAGGAGTTCACGACTCGACCGCTTCCCCGTCCCCCGCGTCGGCCCCCAGCCGCTCCAGCAGGGCCCGGCCCTCCGCCCCCTTCAGGTCGTCGGGACCGTAGGAACGCTTCGGCCAGTACGCGCTCCCGTCGATCCACGGAACGCCCAGGGGGGAGTCGTCCGTACGGCCATGGAGTTCGAGCAGGCCCGCGGGCTCCACGGGCAGGTCGGCCGGAAGCGCGCGCGTCCCCGGGAACCGGGGTTGGGGCAGCGGCAGCGGCTGGAGCTCCAGTACCGCCTCGGGCCGGACCTGGTCGCCCCCTTCGGCCGGGAACAGCACCAGCAGGGCGGTCCCGCCCCAGGGCGGGTCGTACACCAGGGCGTACCGCTTGGACACGGGGCCGGGCGCGCAGGCCGCGTCGGCCAGGGCCCTGGCCGTGGCACCGCCACCACTGCGCAGACGGTAGCCCCCGAAGAGCGCCAGGCCCACCGCGAACACGAGCAGGGCCAGGGCCTCCGCCAACCCGGTCAGCGCGTAGATCACCAGGACGGCGACCGCGTAGATCACCGCCGGGACCAGTAAGGACAGACCCGAGATCCCCCGCAGCGTCCGCACCCGCCACCACGGCGCCGTCCGGACGTCCGCCTCCCGGCGGACGCGCGCCTTCGGTCTGGGCAGCGCCGCCTGGCGTCGCGCCTCGGCCGTCAGCGCCGCGTACGTGAGCGTGCCGAATCCCGGCGCCAGATTCCCCTCACCGTCGTACGACATCGAGGTCCTCCTCTCCCGCGGGCCTCACCCCGCGCCCCAACTCCCCATCTGAAAAAGGGACTTTAGACTCTCGCCGGTCCGCACACCCCTATGACCTCCCTCACGGTCAGGCGTCACGGGACGCCACGGCAGTCCGGTCGGAACAGGCGGCGCGGCACGGCCCCTCAGCTGCCCACCAGACGCCTCAGGGAGCCTGGACCGCACCGTGGGTCCGGGAACCCCCACCGGACCGCTCAGCCGCACCTGCGGAGGCACCGGCCGGCCGCGTCGGCGGATGTCGACCGCCGACGCAAAAGACCCCCGGTCCAAGTGGACCGGGGGTCTTTTAACTGGTGGGGCTAACAGGATTTGAACCTGTGGCCTCATCCTTATCAGGGATGCGCTCTAACCAACTGAGCTATAGCCCCGCCGCGCTTTGCGGTGTGTGTCCCGCGCGCTGACTCCTGAAGATTAGCGCACGACCTGGGCAGTCCCAAAATCGGTTGTCGCCGGGGCGTCGGCGAGACCGTCCGCAGGGGTCATTCGTCCTCGGCCAGCGTCAGCTCGACGCCGCCCACGAAGCCCGCCGAGAGGTTGTAGATGAACGCGCCGAGGGTCGCGAGAGCCGTGGCGAGGATGACGTCGATCACCGCGATGATCGACGTGAACATCAGGACGTTCGGCAGGGAGAGGAACGACTGGAGGTCGAAGCCGTTCGACTCGTTCGAGCCGGTGGCCTCGGAGATGGTGCCGCCGACGGTCGAGAAGACGCCCATCGCGTCCATGACCATCCACAGCACGGCCGCCGCGACGATCGTGCAGATTCCCAGGGCGATGGAGAGCAGGAAGCTGACCTTCATCACCGACCACGGGTCGGCCTTGGCGACCCGCAGGCGGGCCTTGCGCACCCGTGGCGTCGTACGGGCGCCGGTACGCGGCCTGCGCACGGCGGACGCCGGGGCGGCGGGCGCGGGCGTCTGATAGGCCTGCGGCGGGTGGTACGGCCCGGCGGGCTGCTGGGGCTGGCGCTCCCCCGGCAGCGGTGAGCCGGCGTGCGTGCCGGGCTGGCCGGGCGGCTGCGCCGGGGCGGCCGGGGCGGCCGGGCCCGATCCAGCCGTCTGCTGGGCCTGCGGGCCTCGGGTGTCCGTCACAGTTCCCCCCTGGGATCCATGAGTGTCAGTCGAGTGCGAGTCTGTCGCATGCGTGGCGGAGCCACGACCGCCGCCGTCCGTTTCCGTACCGATCGAGGTACTGGACGGTCCGGCGCCTGTGGCTCCGCTCACGATGACTCACTCCTCGTGCTACTCGGCCGAGGGCTCCGCGCCCTCGTCCGTGCCGATGGCCGTGACGTCTTCGGCGGGCTCGTCCACGGCGTCGTCGCCGTCGACCTCCTCCGCCTCGCGTCCCGCCTCGGCGTTACGTGCGATACCTACGACGGCATCGCGCTTGCCCAGGTTGATCAGTTGGACGCCCATGGTGTCACGGCCCGTCTCCCTGACCTCGCTGACTCGCGTGCGAATCACACCACCGGACAGCGTGATGGCGAGGATCTCGTCGCTCTCCTCGACAATCAGCGCCCCGACGAGCGATCCACGGTCCTCGACGATCTTGGCGGCCTTGATGCCGAGGCCGCCGCGACCCTGGACGCGGTACTCGTCGACGGCGGTCCGCTTCGCGTATCCGCCGTCGGTGGCAGTGAACACGAACGTACCCGGTCGAACAACATTCATCGAGAGCAGCTCGTCGCCCTCACGGAAACTCATGCCCTTGACGCCCGAGGTGGCACGGCCCATGGGCCGCAAAGTGTCGTCCGAGGCGGTGAACCTGATCGACTGGGCCTTCTTGCTGATCAGCAGGAGATCATCGTCGGCCGAGACGAGTTCGGCTCCGATCAGTTCGTCGTCTGATCCGTCCTCCCGCTCGCGCAGGTTGATGGCGATGACACCACCGGAGCGCGGCGAATCGTAATCCTTCAGCGGCGTCTTCTTGACCAGACCGGCCTTCGTGGCGAGCACCAGGTACGGCACCGCCTCGTAGTCACGGATCGCGAGGATCTCGGCGATCGCCTCGTCCGGCTGGAAGGCCAGCAGGTTCGCCACGTGCTGGCCGCGCGCGTCCCGGCCGGCGTCGGGCAGCTCGTACGCCTTCGCGCGGTAGACGCGGCCCTTGTTGGTGAAGAACAGCAGCCAGTGGTGCGTGGTCGACACGAAGAAGTGGTCGACGATGTCGTCTTCCTTGAGCTTCGCGCCGCGTACGCCCTTGCCGCCGCGCTTCTGCGCCCGGTAGTCGTCCGCCTTGGTGCGCTTGACGTAGCCACCGCGCGTGACGGTGACGACGATGTCCTCCTCGGCGATGAGGTCCTCGATGGACATGTCACCGTCGTAGGGCACCAGCATGGTCTTGCGGTCGTCGCCGAACTTCTCGACGATCGCGGCCAGCTCCTCGCTGACGATGGCCCGCTGGCGGTCCGGGGAGGCCAGGATCGCGTTGTACTCGGTGATCTTCGCCTGGAGCTCGTCGTGCTCCTGGACGATCTTCTGACGCTCCAGGGCGGCCAGCCGGCGCAGCTGCATCTCGAGGATGGCGTTGGCCTGGATCTCGTCGATCTCCAGGAGCTCCATCAGGCCCCCGCGCGCGATCTCGACGGTGTCGCTGCGCCGGATCAGCGCGATGACCTCGTCGATGGCGTCCAGGGCCTTCAGCAGGCCGCGCAGGATGTGCGCCCGCTCCTCGGCCTTGCGCAGCCGGAAGCGCGTACGGCGGACGATGACCTCGATCTGGTGCGTCACCCAGTGGCGGATGAACGCGTCCAGGGAGAGCGTGCGCGGCACGCCGTCGACGAGCGCCAGCATGTTGGCGCCGAAGTTCGACTGGAGGTCGGTGTGCTTGTAGAGGTTGTTCAGCACGACCTTGGCGACGGCGTCTCGCTTCAGGACGATGACCAGCCGCTGACCGGTGCGGGACGAGGTCTCGTCGCGCACGTCGGCGATGCCGCCGATCTTGCCGTCCTTCACCAGGTCGGCGATCTTCTGCGCGAGGTTGTCGGGGTTGGTCTGGTAGGGCAGCTCCGTGACCACCAGGCACTGGCGGTTCTGGATCTCCTCGACCTCGACGACCGCGCGCATGGTGATCGAGCCGCGGCCCGTGCGGTAGGCCTCCTCGATGCCCTTGCGGCCCACCACGAGGGCGCCGGTCGGGAAGTCGGGGCCCTTGATGCGCTCGATGAGGGCGTCCAGCAGCTCCTCGTGCGAGGCGTCGGGGTTCTCCAGGCACCACTGGGCGCCGGCCGCGACCTCGCGCAGGTTGTGCGGCGGGATGTTGGTGGCCATGCCGACCGCGATGCCGGCCGAGCCGTTGATCAGCAGGTTCGGGAAGCGGGCGGGCAGGACGGTCGGTTCCTGGGAGCGGCCGTCGTAGTTGTCCGTGAAGTCGACGGTCTCCTCGTCGATGTCACGGACCATCTCCATCGACAGCGGCGCGAGCTTGCACTCGGTGTACCGCATCGCCGCCGCCGGGTCGTTGCCCGGGGAGCCGAAGTTTCCGTTGGAGTCCACGAGCGGCATCCGCATCGACCACGGCTGCGCGAGGCGGACCAGCGCGTCGTAGATCGAGGAGTCGCCGTGCGGGTGGTAGTTGCCCATGACGTCGCCGACGACGCGGGCGCACTTGTAGAAGCCGCGCTCGGGCCGGTAGCCGCCGTCGTACATGGCGTACAGCACGCGCCGGTGGACGGGCTTGAGGCCGTCCCGGACGTCGGGCAGGGCACGCGAGACGATGACGGACATCGCGTAGTCGAGGTAGGAGCGCTGCATCTCCGTCTCGAGCCCGACGGGCTCGACACGAAGGACGGTCTCGCCGCCCTCTTCAGGCACGGCAGGCGTGTTCTCGTCGGTCATTGCTGGTGAGGATCCTTCCTGATGCGGTCAGCTGAGACCGACTCAGATGTCGAGGAAGCGGACGTCCTTGGCGTTGCGCTGGATGAACTGGCGCCGGGCCTCGACGTCCTCGCCCATCAGGACCGAGAACAGGTCGTCGGCCTGGGCCGCGTCGTCCAGGGTGACCTGGCCGAGGACGCGGTGCTCCTGGTCCATCGTGGTGATGCGCAGCTCCTCGGCGTTCATCTCGCCGAGACCCTTGAAGCGCTGGATCGAGTCCTCCCGGACCCGCTTGCCGCGCTGCCGGCCGAGCTCGATCAGCGCGTCGCGCTCCCGGTCCGAGTACGCGTACTCCGCGTCGTCCCGGCCCCACTTGATCTTGTAGAGCGGAGGACGGGAGAGGAACACGTGTCCCGCCTCGACCAGCGGCCGCATGAAGCGGAACAGGAAGGTCAGCAGCAGGGTGTTGATGTGCTGGCCGTCGACGTCGGCGTCCGCCATCAGGATGATCTTGTGATAGCGGAGCTTGGAGATGTCGAAGTCCTCGTGCACACCCGTGCCGAAGGCGGAGATCAGCGCCTGGATCTCCTGGTTCTGCAGGATCTTGTCGATCCTGGCCTTCTCCACGTTGAGGATCTTGCCGCGGATCGGGAGGATCGCCTGGTACTGCGGGTTGCGGCCGGACTTGGCCGAGCCGCCGGCGGAGTCACCCTCGACGATGAAGATCTCGCACTTGGTGGGGTCGTTCGACTGGCAGTCGGAGAGCTTGCCCGGCAGCGACGCCGACTCCAGCAGGCCCTTGCGGCGGGTGAGGTCGCGCGCCTTGCGGGCCGCCACGCGCGCGGTGGCCGCCTGGATGCCCTTGCGGACGATGTCCGCGGCCTCCACCGGGTTACGGTCCAGCCAGTCGGCGAGGTGCTCGTAGACCGCCTTCTGGACGAAGGTCTTCGCCTCGGTGTTGCCCAGCTTGGTCTTGGTCTGGCCCTCGAACTGGGGCTCGCTGAGCTTCACCGAGATGATCGCCGTCAGACCCTCGCGGATGTCGTCGCCCGTGAGGTTGTCGTCCTTCTCGCGCAGCAGCTTCTTGTCGCGCGCGTACTTGTTGATCAGGTTGGTGAGCGCCGCGCGGAAGCCCTCTTCGTGCGTACCGCCCTCGTGGGTGTGGATGATGTTGGCGAAGGAGTACACGCCCTCGCTGTAGCCGCTGTTCCACTGCATGGCGACCTCGAGGGACAGGCTCTTGTCCCTGTCCTCGGCCTCCAGGTCGATGACCGACGGGTGCACCGGCTCGCCCTTGCGGGAGTTGAGGTACTTCACGAAGTCGACGATGCCGCCCTCGTAGTGGTACGTGACGGTCTTGACCTCGCTCTTCTCGTCCGCACCCGCCTCGTCCGCCCCGGCCGTGGCCTTCGCCGACTCGCGCTCGTCGGTGAGCTTGATCGTCAGACCCTTGTTGAGGAACGCCATCTCCTGGAAGCGCCGCGAGAGCGTCTCGAAGGAGTACTCGGTGGTCTCGAAGATGTCCGCGTCGGCCCAGAAGGTGACCGAGGTGCCGGTCGCCTCGATGGCCTCGTGCTTGACCAGCGGCGCCGTGGGGACGCCCATCTTGTAGTCCTGCGTCCAGCGGTGGCCGTCCGTCCTGACCTCGACGGAGACCTTGCTGGACAGGGCGTTCACCACCGATACGCCCACGCCGTGCAGACCGCCGGAGACCGCGTAGCCGCCGCCGCCGAACTTGCCGCCCGCGTGCAGCACGGTCAGCACGACCTCCAGGGCCGGCTTGCCCTCGGAGGCGACGATGCCCACCGGGATGCCGCGACCGTTGTCGATCACGCGGACACCGCCGTCGGCGAGGATCGTCACGTCGATCGTGTCCGCGTGCCCGGCCAGCGCCTCGTCGACGGAGTTGTCGACGACCTCGTACACGAGGTGGTGCAGACCTCGCTCACCGGTCGAGCCGATGTACATACCGGGTCGCTTGCGGACCGCGTCCAGGCCCTCGAGGACGGTGATGGCGCTGGCGTCGTACGAAGCGGTCACCTCGCCGCCCGAGGTGGTGGCCACGTCGTTCGCGCCTTCGTCGGTGGACGGGATGTTCTCGTCGGTGTTGCCGGAATCGGCCACGAAGCGCCCTTTCTGGCACAGCACGAGCCAGGCTCGTCGGCAGGTTGCCGGAGCGGCTGCGGCATGTTGCGTTGGTAAGCCTTGATCAGCGTTGCTCAGCTTCTCCCGGGCGGTCCCCACGTTCGGGGCGGGATCTGCTTCCAGTCTACCGGTTGCGCCGACAGTGATGGGGGTTTGCCGGTACCTGAGTCCGCATGTGCCGCCCTGAACCGGGCTCTTCCGGGTCCCGATATACGGATGGGGGCTCCAAGAGGCTCACAGCGGCACTCAGCGCTTTGAGGTGTCAACCCGTTGCTACTCAAGGGTCGGATCAGAATTCGCAACCGTGTGCGGTCGCGCGACGAAAGCATCGCGTACCCACCTCACGTGAGGTAAGTCACTCTCGCGCGACCCCCGGCCGGCCGTGAAACGGCCCCGAAACGGCCCCGGATCCGGCCCGTGGCGGCTCGGAACCGGCCCCGGTCGGTCCCGCGGAGGCCCACCGGCAGGCCGACGGCGGCCCGTACCGCCCGGCACGGGCCGACCCGCGATCACTCCGGGCTCACCCGTAGGTGTCACCGGGTCCGGTGCTGCCCGGAGCGCGCAGCGGGCCGTACCGACGGACCGGGGCGCTGGGGCCGTACACCTTGATCAGCTTCACCGCGCCGTGGCCGAGGTCCTCGTTCAGCCGGGCCACCAGCGTCGGGGCGAGCAGGCGGAGGTTCGTCGCCCAGGCCGTGGAGTCGCAGCGCACCACCAGTACCCGCTCGTCCTCGTCGTACTTCTCCGGAACGCAGTGCTTGGCCACGTCCGCGCCGACGATCTCCGGCCAGCGGCCCATCACCCCGCCCACCGCGGCGGGCGTCTCCCAGCCGCGCTCGGTGAGCAGCCGGCTGATCGCGGAGCCGAGCGCCATCGGGTCACGGCCGTCGGCGCGTGCCCCGGAACGCAGACCGCCACCACGGCGCGCCTGCTTCTTCTGCTGCGCCGCGTCACCGCGCGCGCGTGCCTGCTCGCGGGCCGCCCGCAGCGCCACCCGCGCGAGATCCACACCCGAGGGCTCGGGTGTCTTTCCGGATATCTGCCCGGAGTCCTTCTCCCGGGCCGGTTCCTGGCCGCTCACAGCCGCTCGACCGTCCCGTCGGCCACGGCGTACCGCGCGCCCGCCAGCACATCGGGGACGTCGTCGTCGACCGCGGCCGTCACCAGGACCTGCTCACCGGTGGCGACCAGCTCGGCCAGCCGCTCCCGGCGACGGGCGTCGAGCTCGGCGAAGACGTCGTCGAGGATCAGCACGGGCTCGTTCCCCTCGGCCCGCAGCAGCTCGTACGAGGCCAGCCGCAGCGCCAGCGCGTAGGACCAGGACTCACCGTGCGAGGCGTAGCCCTTGGCGGGGAGCTGTCCGAGTTTGAGCAGCAGATCGTCGCGCTGCGGCCCCACCAGGGTGACGCCCCGCTCGATCTCCTGCTTGCGGGCCTCGGCCAGGGCGGCCATCAGCTGGTCGTGGAGCTCCTCCCGGCCGTGGCCGGTGATCCCGGCCGCGGACGGCCGGTACTCCAGGGCGACCGGGCCGCCGCCGGGGGCCAGCTGTTCGTACGCCTTGTCGGCGAGCGGCTGGAGCGCGGCGACCAGGTCGAGACGCCGGGCGAGCAGCTCCGCGCCCACGCGCGCGAGGTGCTGGTCCCACACGTCGAGCGTGGACATGTCCATGGAGCGGCCGCCGTGGCGGCGGGCCAGCGCGGCCGACTTCAGGAGGGTGTTGCGCTGCTTGAGGACCCGCTCGTAGTCGGCGCGCACGCCGGCCATCCGCGGGGAGCGCGCGGTGATCAGCTCGTCGAGGAAGCGGCGGCGCTCCCCGGGGTCGCCCTTGACCAGCGCGAGATCCTCGGGAGCGAACAGCACCGTCCGTACGATGCCCAGCACGTCACGCGGCCTGACCTGCGACGACCTGTTGATACGGGCGCGGTTGGCCTTGCCCGGGTTGAGCTCCAGCTCGACCAGTTGCTGCCGTTCGCCCTGCCTGACCTGGGCCCGGACGATCGCGCGGTCGGCGCCCATCCGGACCAGCGGCGCGTCGGAGGAGACCCGGTGGCTGCCCAGGGTGGCCAGATAGCCGACGGCCTCGACGAGGTTCGTCTTGCCCTGGCCGTTGGGGCCGACGAAGGCGTTGACGCCCGGGTCGAGCGGAACCTCGGCCCGGGCGTACGAGCGGAAGTCGGCCAGCGACAGATGCGTGACGTGCATGGTCGTGTACCGACCTCCCCCAGATCCTTCGGGTAGCGGACTACTTCTTCTCGACCGCGTGGCCGCCGAACTGGTTGCGCAGCGCGGCGATCATCTTCATCTGCGGCGAATCCTCCTGGCGGGAGGCGAACCGGGCGAACAGCGAGGCCGTGATCGCGGGCAGCGGCACGGCGTTGTCGATGGCGGCCTCCACGGTCCACCGGCCCTCGCCGGAGTCCTGTGCGTAACCCTTCAGCGCGTCCAGGTGCTCGTCCTCGTCGAGGGCGTTCACCGCGAGGTCGAGCAGCCAGGAACGGATGACCGTGCCCTCCTGCCAGGAGCGGAAGACCTCGCGCACGTCCGTGACGGAGTCGACCTTCTCCAGCAGCTCCCAGCCCTCGGCGTAAGCCTGCATCATGGCGTACTCGATGCCGTTGTGGACCATCTTCGCGAAGTGGCCGGCGCCGACCTTGCCCGCGTGCACCGCACCGAACGCACCCTCGGGCTTGAGGGCGTCGAAGACGGGCTGCACCTTGGCGACGTCGTCGGCGTCACCGCCGTACATCAGCGCATAGCCGTTCTCCAGGCCCCAGACACCGCCGGAGACGCCGCAGTCGACGAAACCGATGCCCTTGGCCGCCAGCTCGCGCGCGTGCTGCTCGTCGTCGGTCCAGCGGGAGTTCCCGCCGTCCACGACGATGTCACCGGGCTCCAGCAGCTCGCCCAGTTCGTCGATCGTGGCCTGGGTCGCGGCACCGGCCGGGACCATCACCCAGACCACCCGCGGGCCGCTGAGCTTGCCCACAAGCTCTTCCAGGCTGTGGACGTCGGCGAGGTCCTGGTTGCGGTCGTATCCGATGACGGTGTGACCTGCGCGGCGGATCCGCTCGCGCATGTTGCCGCCCATCTTGCCGAGGCCGACGAGACCGAGCTCCATCAGTTGTTCCTTAGGTTGCTGTGTGGCGAGGGCACTTTCGTACCTGTGTCCGACCCTAAACCCGGACGCTCACGCACACCTGTGGGCATACCCGCTCATACGTACGCCCTCACCTGTGGCTTCGTCCGCGGGTCCGGTTGTCCACCGGGCCCGCGGACGCTGTGGACAACCGTCAGCCGCTCAGCCGCACCGGCATGATCAGGTACTTGTAGGCGTCGTCCGCCTCGGCGTCCACCGACGGCTTACCGCTGAGCAGCGCGGGCTTGGTGGACGTCGTGAAGGACAGCTGAGCCACCGGGGAGTCGATCGCACTCAGGCCGTCCAGCAGGAACGTCGGGTTGAAGGCGATGGAGATGTCGTCGCCCTCGAGCTGGGCGTCGACCCTTTCCACAGCCTGTGCGTCGTCGCTGGAGCCGGCTTCCAGAATGAGCACGCCCTGCTCGAAGCTGAGCCGCACCGGGGTGTTGCGCTCGGCCACCAGGGCGACGCGCTTGACGGCCTCCACGAAGGGGGCGGTCTCGATCACGGCCACGCTGTTGAACTCCGTCGGGAACAGCGTGCGGTACTTCGGGAGGTCGCCCTCCAGGAGCCGGGTCGTCGTACGACGGCCGGCGCCCTCGAAACCGATCAGACCCTCGCCGGCGCCCGAGCCGGACAGTGCCAGGATGACGCTGTCACCGCTCGTGAGGGCCTTCGCGGTGTCCAGGAGCGTCTTGGCGGGCACCAGGGCCACCGCGGACGCGTCGGGGTTCTCCGGCTTCCACAGGAACTCGCGGACCGCGAAGCGGTAGCGGTCGGTGGAGGCCAGCGTGACGGTGTCGCCCTCGATCTCGATGCGCACACCGGTCAGGACGGGCAGCGTGTCGTCACGGCCGGCCGCGATGGCGACCTGCTGCACGGCGGAGGCGAAGACCTCGCCGGGGACGGTGCCCGTCGCGTTCGGCATCTGGGGAAGCGCCGGGTACTCCTCCACAGGCAGGGTGTGGAGGGTGAACCGGGAGGAGCCGCAGACCACCGTCGCCCGTACACCGTCTGTGGAGATCTCCACCGGACGGTTGGGGAGGGCGCGGCAGATGTCGGCGAGCAGCCGGCCGGAGACGAGGACCGTGCCCTCCTCCTCGACCTCGGCCTCCACCGACACGCGTGCGGAGACCTCGTAGTCGAAGCCGGACAGGCTCAGCTGGCCTTCCTCGGCCTTCAGCAGGAGGCCGGCGAGGACCGGCGCCGGCGGACGGGCCGGGAGGCTGCGCGCCGCCCAGGCCACTGCCTCCGCGAGTACGTCGCGTTCCACCCGGATCTTCACCGTTGCCGCCTCCTGCTGTTGCCGGCGCTTCTCGCTCTGCCTGGCCTTCGTCGTCTGTCTCGGTGCCGTCGGTCCCCGTGGCGGGGAAGGTCACCGGGGAACAGTCTGACGCACGGCACTGACAGTAGGTGCCTATCGGGGTCAAGTCGTGACGAGGGGCAGCCGGGCACCGAGGAGCGAGTTGTGCACAGGACCCCCTTCGAAACGGATTTCTCGCTCTCTCTAGTCGGGAGTAGTAGTAGGGGCTGTGGATACCGTGGATAACCCCGTTTTCGCAGCTCAGAGGCGATTTTTTATCCACCGGTCCTGTGGGTGACGGCCGTGGACAACTCGGGGTTTCTGTGGAGAACAGAAAGTTCTGCACACACCGTGCACAGCCGGGGGCCACTTCTCCCCAGCGTCGTCCCCAGCTTTACCCGCCTTTCCCACAGCCCAACCCGGCACCTTCGTGTGACGCCTTTCACTCGAGACAGTGAGCAGGGGCTGGAGGTTGCCGAACAGTGGACAGCCTTGTGGAGAAGCCGGGGATCACTGGGGACAAGCGGTCCCCACCTGTGGGTTGTCGGTGGACAACCTCGTGCACAGCTTGTGGACCGGCAGGTTGTCCACAGTCTGTGGAGATCCTTCGTCCACGAATCCACAACCACCTGACCTGGCCTGATGCTCCTTCAACCGGGCCGCCTGTGGAAACAGTCTGGACAACTTCCCGGTCCCCAGGATGTGGACGGGAAAAAGTCGCCCAATCTGTGGAGAGTGGCCGTAACCCCGCAGGTAATCGAACAGTCGATGGCTCGCGGAGGACCGGCCCGCTCCCCGGAGCGAGGGTCGTACGGCCGGGTCGGCGGGCTCACGGACCCGGCGCAACGGGCTCACGGACCCGGTTCGGTGGGCCCGTTGAGCAGACGCCCGGGAACGGCGGAGGGGGCCGCTCGCACGGCGGGGAACGGCGGAGGGCGCCCCCGGGATCTGCTCCCGGGGGCGCCCTCGGCGCGTCGGCGGCGGCCCTCACGGTCCGTCCTGTCAGCTACGCACTCAGCCGTTCTTGATGCGGTTGGTCAGCTCCGTCACCTGGTTGTAGATGGAGCGACGCTCGGCCATCAGATTGCGGATCTTGCGATCGGCGTGCATCACCGTCGTGTGGTCACGGCCGCCGAACAGCGCCCCGATCTTCGGCAGGGAGAGATCCGTCAGCTCGCGGCACAGGTACATGGCGATCTGCCGGGCCGTCACCAGCGCGCGGCCGCGCGACGTGCCGCACAGGTCCTCCACCGTCAGCCCGAAGTAGTCGGCGGTGGCGCCCATGATGGCCGTCGAGGTGATCTCGGGAGCCGAGTCCTCGCCGCCGGGGATGAGGTCCTTGAGGACGATCTCCGTCAGGCCCAGGTCCACCGGCTGCCGGTTGAGCGAGGCGAACGCCGTCACCCGGATCAGCGCGCCCTCCAGCTCACGGATGTTGCGCGAGATCCGCGAGGCGATGAACTCCAGCACCTCCGGCGGGGCGTTGAGCTGCTCCTGGACCGCCTTCTTGCGCAGGATCGCGATCCGCGTCTCCAGCTCGGGCGGCTGGACGTCGGTGATCAGACCCCACTCGAAACGGTTCCGCAGCCGGTCCTCCAGGGTCACCAGCTGCTTGGGCGGCCGGTCGCTGGAGAGCACGATCTGCTTGTTGGCGTTGTGGAGCGTGTTGAAGGTGTGGAAGAACTCCTCCTGCGTCGACTCCTTGTCCGCGAGGAACTGGATGTCGTCGACGAGCAGGATGTCCATCTCGCGGTAGCGCTTGCGGAAGCTGTCGCCCTTGCCGTCGCGGATGGAGTTGATGAACTCGTTGGTGAACTCCTCGGAGCTCACGTACCGCACGCGGGTGCCGGGATACAGGCTGCGCGCGTAGTGCCCGATCGCGTGCAGCAGGTGTGTCTTGCCGAGGCCCGACTCCCCGTAGATGAACAGGGGGTTGTAGGCCTTCGCGGGCGCCTCGGCGACGGCGACGGCGGCCGCGTGGGCGAACCGGTTCGAGGCGCCGATGACGAAGGTGTCGAAGAGGTACTTCGGGTTCAGCCGCGCGGTGGGCTCACCGGGTCCGGCAGCCGGTGCGGGCTTCGCCGCCAGCGGGCCGGGCGCGCCGGCGGCGGACTGGCCGACGCCGGCCGGGCCGCCGCGGTGCGCCTGCCCGGAGCCGGCGGGCGGTTCGGACAGGTCGCGGCGGGCGGGGTCGCGCTGGTCGTAGTCCGGGCGTGACGACTCGTAGTCGGAACGCTGCTGGTCGTAGGGCGGCCGGTCCATGGGCTGCGGGCGGTATTCCGACGGCGGGCCGTAGGAGTCCGGACCCTTGGAACCGTAGGAGTCCGGACCTTTGGAGCCGTAGGAGTCCTGGGAGGCCGAACCGTAGGAGTCCTGGGAGGCCGAACCGTAGGAATCCGGCCCCGTGGAGCCGTACGCGTCCTGCGGGGAGCCGTAGGAGTCACGTGACGGCGAGGCGTACGGGTCGCGCTCCGGGAAGCCGAGGCGCTGCTGGTGCCAGCTGTACTCGTCCTGCGCCGGGCGCGGCCAGGCGCCGGGCTCGGGGCGCTGGTACTCGGCCGGGTAGGCCGGACGGGCGGTGGGCATCTGCTCACCGCGCTGGTGGGAACGCTGGTCGCCCTGCGCGGGGGCGGACGGCTCGGCGCGGTGGCGGCCGTATCCCTCGTACTGGCCGGAGGAGGACTCGGTGTCCTCGTAGCGCGAGGGCGACGGAGCGGGGGGCGCCGGCGGGGCCGGGGGCTCGCCGGCGGAGTCGTCGACGGTGATCGCGATCCGGATGGGACGGCCGCACTCGCGGCTCAGGCTCTCGCTGACAATGGGGGCGAGGCGTCCCTCGAGTACGTTCTTGGCGAACTCGTTCGGTACGGCGAGCAGGGCCGTGTCCGCCACCAGCGCGAGCGGCTGGCAGCGCCGGATCCAGTGCTCGTCCTTGACCTCGACGCCCTGTCCGCGACCCTCGCCCAGAAGTTGATCGAGTACGCGTGGCCACACTGCGGCAAGATCGGCAGGTACGTCAGCCACGGGGCACGCTCTCTCACGGGGTCCCACGCGGGTGTGTCTGCGGGACGGATCGGGATTTCAAATCGGGTGGGGCAGGGGTCAAGGGGAACGAATCGGAGTTCAACCACGGTAGTCAGGGCAGCGGGTGTGGTTCAAGTTGTTGTCCCCAGCCTGTGGATAGTGTCCCTCAGGGAGCACCGGTTTGACCGCATGGCTCAGCCCCGCGTACCGTAACCAGGTCGAGTTGTCGATGGCTGCTGCCGCCTGCCTCCGATGGGCACAGATCGCGTTTCGGTGATCGGGAAGCGGTGCACTCGGGCGTAACGCGAGCTACTCGTGGGCGCACGGTGACAGCCAGGACGGCACCCCGCAACTACCGATTGATTTCTGGAGCCCCCGAGTGAGCAAGCGCACCTTCCAGCCGAACAACCGTCGTCGCGCCAAGACCCACGGCTTCCGCCTGCGGATGCGCACCCGTGCCGGTCGCGCGATCCTGGCGAACCGCCGCAGCAAGGGTCGCGCCAGCCTGTCCGCCTGATTTCACAGGTCGTGACGTCGTGCTGCCTACCGAGCATCGGCTGAGGCGGCGCGAGGATTTCGCGGCCGCGGTACGACGAGGTCGTCGGGCAGGACGCCCGCTCCTCGTCGTACACCTTCGTAGCGGTGCCACGGACCCGCACGCGCCTGGGGAGAGCGCTCCCCGGACACGTGCGGGTTTCGTCGTGAGCAAGGCCGTGGGTGGCGCGGTCGTGCGCAACGCGGTGAAGCGCAGACTGCGCCATCTGATGCGCGACCGAGTCGCCCTGTTCCCCCCCGGTAGCCTGGTAGTCGTACGAGCGCTGCCCGGAGCGGGCGACGCCGACCATGCACAGCTGGCCCGAGACCTGGACGCCGCAGTTCAGCGGCTGCTGGGAGGGGGCGCGCGATGAAGTACCCGCTGCTGGCTCTGATCAAGCTGTACCAGTGGACGATCAGTCCCTTGCTGGGGCCGGTCTGCAAGTACTACCCGTCGTGCTCCCACTACGGCTATACGGCCATCGACCGGCACGGCGCGATCAAGGGAACGGCACTCACCGCCTGGCGCATTCTGCGGTGCAACCCGTGGTCGCTCGGTGGCGTGGACCATGTTCCGCCGCGCAAGCGTCCGCGGTGGCACGAACTGCTGCGCAACGCATGGCGCGCACGCAAGGGCGGGACCTCCGCCGCCGAACCGGCCACCGAGGGACAGGGGATGTCCGACCGCCCCTCGAGCCCGGCCGCAGAGACCCCGTCCCATGTCCAAGGAGCATGATTAGTGGACACGATTGCCAGCCTCTTCAGCTTCATCACGACACCCGTTTCCTGGGTCATCGTCCAGTTCCACTCGGTGTACGGGAAGGTCTTCGGCCCCGACACGGGCTGGGCCTGGGGCCTGTCCATCGTGTCCCTGGTGATCCTGATCCGCATCTGCCTGATCCCGCTCTTCGTGAAGCAGATCAAGGCGACCCGGGCCATGCAGACGCTGCAGCCCGAGATGAAGAAGATCCAGGAGCGCTACAAGAACGACAAGCAGCGCCAGTCCGAAGAGATGATGAAGCTGTACAAGGAGACGGGTACCAACCCGCTCTCCTCGTGCCTTCCCATCCTGGCGCAGTCTCCGTTCTTCTTCGCGCTGTACCACGTGCTCAACGGCATCGCGACCGGTACGACGATCGGTGTGATCGACGAGCAGCTGCTCGCCAGCGCTCGTAAGGCCCACATCTTCGGCGCCCCGCTCGCCGCGAAGTTCACCGACAGCGCGGCCGCGGTCTCCCAGCTCGGCGCTGACATCACCAACGTCCGGGTCGTCACCGCGATCATGATCGTTCTGATGTCGGCCTCGCAGTTCTACACGCAGCGCCAGCTGATGACCAAGAACGTCGATACGACGGTCAAGACGCCGTTCATGCAGCAGCAGAAGATGCTGATGTACGTCTTCCCGGTCATGTTCGCCGTCTTCGGCATCAACTTCCCGGTCGGTGTCCTCGTCTACTGGCTGACCACCAACGTGTGGACCATGGGCCAGCAGATGTACGTCATCCACAACAACCCGACCCCGGGTTCCAAGGCCCAGGCCGCGTACCTGGAGCGCCTGCACAAGCACGTCACGAACCACGGCAAGACCCGTAACCGCCGTGAGAAGGCCATCGTCAAGGCCATCGTGTCCAAGGGCCGCGACCGCAACGAGTTCGAGCGGAAGTTCATCAACGGTCTGAGCAAGGCCGGTCTCGCGGCGCAGGCCGACGGCAACGTGGCCAAGGCCGAGAGCCAGGTCGCTCTCCAGACCGAGGACGGCGTGTCGACCGCGCCCGCGGCCAAGCGGCAGCAGCCCAAGCGTCAGACCAAGGCGCAGCGTCAGACCGGTGCCACGAAGCCGGCCGGTGAGACCGAGCAGTCCACGACGTCGCTGAGCAAGTCCGAGGACGAGCCGCAGGACGAGCCGCAGGACGCCAAGCCCGCTGCCGCCGCGAAGAACCCGGCCGCGAAGCCCGGTACCGGCAGCAGCCGCAGCAGGGCCCAGTCCGGTCAGCGCAAGGGCCCGCAGCGCCCCAAGTCCCCGTCCAAGAAGTAAGAAGGAGCCCATCCCGTGACGGAAGGCACCACCTCCGCCGCTGTCGAGGGTGCAGACACCCTGTCCCGCCTGGAGCAGGAGGGTGAGATTGCCGCGGACTACCTCGAGGGTCTGCTGGACATCGCTGATCTCGACGGCGACATCGACATGGACGTCGAGGCCGACCGCGCCTCGGTCTCGATCATCAGCGAAGCCGGCGGCCGGGATCTGCAGAAGCTGGTCGGCCGCGACGGCGAGGTGCTCGAGGCTCTCCAGGAACTGACCCGCCTGGCCGTGCACCGGGAGACCGGGGACCGTAGCCGACTGATGCTGGACATCGCCGGCTACCGCGCGCAGAAGCGTGCCGAGCTCTCCGAGCTCGGTGCCAAGTCCGCGGCCGAGGCGAAGAACACCGGTGAGCCGGTGAAGCTGAAGCCGATGACCCCCTTCGAGCGCAAGGTCGTGCACGACGCGGTCAAGGCGGCGGGGTTGCGCAGCGAGTCCGAGGGCGAGGAACCGCAGCGGTTCGTCGTCGTACTGCCCAACTGATTCGGTACGTACATCTCTCCGGCCCCGTCTGTTGCGCAGACGGGGCCGATCTTTGTCAGCCTGATGGTTCTGGTGGTCGGCGCTCGGAGCGCCGATGCGGTACGGAAGGACGGTCCCCCGTGACGGAGGCAGCGGAGCTCCCCCCTGCGCCCGAGCAGGCGCGTGAGGTATTCGGCGATCGTTTCGATGATGCGGTCCGGTACGCCGAGCTCCTGGCTGAGGCAGGAGTCCAGCGCGGGCTGATCGGCCCACGCGAGGTGCCCCGCCTGTGGGAGAGGCACCTGCTGAACTGTGCGGTGCTTTCCGAGGTCGTGCCCGAGGGCGTGACGGTGTGCGACGTCGGCTCGGGCGCGGGTCTGCCCGGTATCCCGCTGGCGCTGGTGCGGGAGGACCTGAAGATCACCCTTCTGGAGCCCTTGCTGCGGCGTACGAACTTTCTGACCGAGGTGGTCGAACTCCTGGGGCTCGACCATGTGACGGTGGTCCGTGGCCGCGCGGAGGAAGTCATGGGCAAGGTCCAGCCGGTCCATGTCGTGACGGCCCGAGCTGTGGCTCCGCTGGACCGGCTGGCCACCTGGGGCGTCCCGCTGCTGCGGCCGTACGGGGAGATGCTGGCGCTCAAGGGCGACACCGCGGAGGAGGAGCTCAAGAGCGCCGCGACGGCGCTGAGCAAGCTCGGCGCCGTGGAGACGTCCATCCTGCATGTGGGTGAGGGCGTCGTGGACCCGCTGTCCACGGTGGTCCGGGTCGAGGTCGGGGAAAGCCCCGGCGGCGTACGGTTCGCGGCGAAGCGTGCGAAGGCTGCCCGGACCAGTCGAACGCGGCGGCGTCGCTAGTACTGAAGTCCACTGTGATGAGTGTCTCTGATCCTTCGTGAGGGTGAGACCTACTCCACACAAGCTTCCCCGTCTACGCAGCTCGGAGTGTCGCGAAGGCCCAGCCACAACCGCTGTGCATCTTGTTTCACGTGAAACGTCGCTCCCTGCTGTACGGAATCATCAGCCGAGGCCACGCCGCGGCCCAACCTCGCGACCGTAAGCCTCTTGGATCCCGCGGCCAGGCCCCTGCCTCCGGGGCTGAGATGTCCCTCGTAGGGGGCACGGAGTTGTCCACAGAGGTGGATTTCTCCACAGAACCCCAGGGCTCACTGGTTCACGACCCCGAAGACATGGGAGGCTCTGTTCATTGCGAGCTTGAAGTCGAGGAGAGTGAATCCTTGCGGTCCGACGCCAACATCGCGGGACCGATGACCGATCCGGTCCCCGGTCCCCGTACCGAGTCGATGGGGGAGGATGTTTCACGTGAAACACCGCCCCCCATGGACGACACACCGATCGGTCGTGCTGCCCAATTGGCGGTGGAGGCTCTCGGTCGTGCCGGTGAGGGTCTGCCACGGCCTCACCAGACCCGTGTCATGGTCGTGGCCAACCAGAAGGGTGGCGTGGGCAAGACGACGACCACCGTCAACCTTGCCGCTTCCCTGGCCCTGCACGGTGGCCGCGTCCTCGTGATCGACCTCGACCCGCAGGGCAACGCATCCACCGCCCTGGGGATCGACCATCACGCAGAGGTCCCGTCCATCTATGACGTTCTGGTCGACAGCAAGCCTCTGGCCGAGGTCGTCCAGCCCGTCCCGGATGTCGAGGGTCTCTTCTGTGCCCCCGCCACGATCGATCTCGCCGGTGCCGAGATCGAGCTGGTGTCCCTGGTGGCACGCGAGAGCCGCCTTCAGCGGGCGATCCAGGCGTATGAGCAGCCGCTGGACTACATCCTCATCGACTGCCCGCCCTCACTCGGTCTGCTGACGGTCAACGCGATGGTCGCGGGCCAAGAGGTCCTCATCCCGATCCAGTGCGAGTACTACGCGCTGGAAGGCCTGGGGCAGCTGCTGCGCAACGTCGACCTGGTACGGGGGCACCTCAACCCCGTCCTGCACGTGTCGACCATCCTGCTCACCATGTACGACGGCCGGACGCGCCTGGCGTCCCAGGTCGCGGAAGAGGTGCGCACCCACTTCGGTGAGGAGGTGCTGCGGACGAGCATTCCTCGCTCGGTCCGTATCTCCGAGGCGCCGAGTTATGGGCAGACGGTGCTGACCTACGATCCAGGATCGAGCGGTGCCCTCTCCTACCTTGAGGCGGCACGAGAAATTGCGCTGAGGGGTGTGGGCGTCCGCTATGACGCGACACACGCCCACATCGGCGCTCAGAGCGACCCGAGCATGGTGGAGGGGATCCAGTGAGTGAGCGACGGAGGGGGCTGGGCCGTGGGCTCGGCGCGCTGATCCCTGCTGCGCCGACGGAGACGACGCCGACTCCGCCCGCCATAGGGGGAGCCGCTTCTGCGGCTCCTGGACCGGTTCCGGTACTGACCGCGGACCGTGGTGTGGCTGCGGCCAAGGTGGCCACGTTGCCGTCTGTTTCACGTGAAACCGAAGATCTGGCGCTGAGCGGTGTCGTGGAGACGCCCGCACCTCCGCTGGGTGCGCACTTCGCCGAGCTGCCGCTCGACTTCATCACACCGAACCCCCGGCAGCCGCGTGAGGTGTTCGACGAGGACGCCCTTCAGGAGCTGATCACCTCCATCAAGGAGGTCGGTCTCCTTCAGCCGGTCGTCGTACGTCAGCTGGGTCCCGCGCGCTACGAGCTCATCATGGGCGAGCGGCGCTGGAGGGCCTGCCGCGAGGCGGGGCTTGAGGCGATCCCGGCGATCGTGCGAGCCACGGACGACGAAAAGCTCCTCCTGGACGCGCTCCTGGAGAACCTGCACCGGGCGCAGCTGAATCCGCTGGAAGAGGCGGCGGCCTATGACCAGTTGCTGAAGGACTTCAACTGCACCCACGACCAGTTGGCTGACCGCATCGGCCGGTCCCGCCCTCAGGTCTCCAACACCCTGCGTCTGCTGAAGCTTTCGCCGTCCGTCCAGCGTCGTGTGGCCGCCGGAGTGCTCTCCGCCGGACATGCTCGGGCTCTGCTCTCGGTCGATGACTCGGAGGAGCAGGACCGTCTGGCCCACCGGATCGTGGCCGAGGGGCTCTCGGTGCGTGCTGTCGAGGAGATCGTGACCCTCATGGGGTCGCGGCCGCAGACGGCCCAGCGGTCCAAGAGCCCGCGGGCGGGAGCACGGGTGTCTCCCGCACTGTCCGATCTCGCGACTCGTCTCTCGGACCGTTTCGAGACCCGGGTGAAGGTAGACCTGGGGCAGAAGAAGGGCAAGATCACCGTGGAGTTCGCCTCCATGGAGGATCTGGAGCGGATCCTGGGATCGCTTGCTCCGGGCGAGGGCCCGGTCCTTCAGCAGGACCTCCAGGAGAGCGAGTCCGCCGAGTCGGAGGACTGAGTCCGTCTGGGCCGGCAGCGCGGTTGAGCCTGCCCGGCCAGCCAGAGCAGGCCGTGTCCGGTGTATGCCGGAACACGGCCTGCTCTTTGCTTTCAGGCGGTATCGACGTAATCGCATCGTGGATACGATGCGAGGGGGTAAGGCGCATTCACCTTTGGCAGCACCTCTGATGGGGAGGCCGGGGCCATGCGAACGATGGGCCGGACCGGACTGATGAGCGTGACGCTTGGACTGGGCGCGGTAGGCGGGTTCGTCGGCAGCCTGCTCAGGGAACGGAACGCTCTGGCAGCCGCCCGCGAGGCAGCGGGCGAAGGAAGCGAGGAACAGCCTTCATGGGGCGTCGGCTCGTACCGCTCACGCTGGACAACGTTCAGGACCTTCCCCAGCGCTGTCGCTCGTGTGTCTTCTGGGAGCTGGACCCTGTCAGTGGTGAAGCCGCGCTGAAGGCCGGTACATCTGCCCCGGAGAAGGAAGCCTGGATCTCCGGGGTCCTCCTGGACTGGGGATCGTGCGGTCGGGTCGTCTACGTCGACGATGTGCCGGTGGGCTTTGTGCTCTACGCGCCGCCTGCTTACGTGCCCCGCTCCACTGCCTTTCCCACAAGCCCCGTCTCGCCGGACGCTGTGCAGCTGATGACCGCCTTCATCATGCCGGGCTACCAGGGGCAGGGACTGGGCCGGGTGATGGTGCAGACAGTGGCCAAGGATCTGTTGCGTCGTGGCTTCAAGGCGATCGAAGCCTTCGGTGATGCCCGCTGGAAAGAGCCGGCTTGTGTGCTGCCTGCCGACCATTTGCTCGCCGTGGGCTTCAAGACGGTCCGCCCGCATCCCACGTCTCCACGACTGCGTCTGGAGCTGCGGACGACACTCTCCTGGAAGGAAGACGTCGAGATGGCGCTGGACCGCTTGCTGGGGGCAGTGCAGAAGGAGCCGGCGCTGCGGCCGCTGTAGCTATGGCTGATATACGAATGGGCCAACCCATCCGGGTTGGCCCATTCGTGTTTCACGTGAAACATGCGCCGTCGGCTAGACAGCTCCGAACGTTACTCGGCGATGAAGTCCTCAAGGTCGCGGAGGATAGCGGCCTTCGGCTTCGCGCCGACGATGGTCTTGGCGACCTCGCCGTTCTGGTAGACGTTCAGGGTCGGGATCGACATGACGCCGTACTTGGCCGCCGTGTCCGGGTTCTCGTCGATGTTGAGCTTGACGATCTCGATCTTCTCGCCGTACTCGGCGGCGATCGCCTCGAGCGAGGGTGCGATCTGGCGGCACGGACCGCACCAAGCGGCCCAGAAGTCCACCAGGACGGGCTTGTCGCTCTTGAGGACGTCCTCGTCGAAGGAAGCGTCAGTCACGTTCTTCAGAGTGCCGGCCACAGCGGGCTCCTTACTGGTTGTGCGTGGGGAGGGAGGGGGTCAGACAGAGGTCGTCTCGGGCTCGGCCTGCTCTTCGTCCGCCAGAGCGGCGAGGAAGCGCTCGGCGTCGAGGGCGGCGGAGCAGCCGGTGCCGGCAGCGGTGATCGCCTGGCGGTAGGTGTGGTCGACCACGTCACCGGCGGCGAAGACACCCGTCAGGTTGGTACGCGTGGACGGTGCGGCGACCTTGAGGTAGCCCTCGTCGTCGAGGTCGAGCTGGCTCTTGAACAGCTCGGTACGCGGGTCGTGGCCGATCGCGATGAACAGGCCGGTGACCGCAAGGTCGGACAGCTCGCCGGTCTTGAGGTTGCGCAGCTTCAGGCCGGCCAGCTTCGGGTCACCGTGGATCTCGGCGACCTCGCTGTCCCAGACGAACTTGATCTTCGGGTCGGCGAAGGCGCGCTCCTGCATCGCCTTGGAGGCGCGCAGGGTGTCGCGGCGGTGCACGATCGTCACGGACTTGGCGAACCGGGAGAGGAAGGTAGCCTCCTCCATCGCGGTGTCACCGCCGCCGATCACGGCGATGTCCTGGTCCTTGAAGAAGAACCCGTCACAGGTGGCGCACCACGAGACGCCGCGGCCGGAGAGAGCGTCCTCGTTGGGCAGACCGAGCTTGCGGTGCTGCGAGCCGGTGGTGACGATGACGGCCTTGGCCTTGTGGACCGTGCCCGAGGTGTCCGTGACGGTCTTGATGCCACCGGTCAGGTCGACGGAGACGACATCGTCCGGGATCAGCTCCGCGCCGAAACGCTCGGCCTGGGCGCGCATGTTGTCCATGAGCTCAGGGCCCATGATCCCGTCCCGGAAACCGGGGAAGTTCTCCACCTCGGTGGTGTTCATCAGCGCGCCACCCGCGGTGACGGCGCCCTCGAACACCAGCGGCTTCAGCGACGCGCGTGCGGTGTACAGCGCCGCCGTGTACCCGGCGGGCCCCGAACCGATGATGATCACGTTACGGACGTCGCTCACGACTTGATTCCTCGTCTCTGGACTGCGTCGTACGGCCGGTGGAGACCCTCTCGGGACTCTCACCCCACCAACGGATCCTAAGGGGCGCGCATTCCCGCTGTGTCCGCGCACACGCATACGCGTCACCGAACGGGACACCACAGAGGAAGGAGAGAAGCCTGGGACGCGGTGTGCGGGCTCAGGAGCGCGTGTAGGAGTGGGTGAGCAGCACCTTGGCCGGGGCGGCCGACGGGTGGCTCACACAGTTCGTATCCACGATGTAGACGGTGACCCGGTTGCTGTCGGACGGGTTGGGGAGTACCACGAGAAGTGCGTCCGTCCCCTGGTAGATGCCCTGCTCGGTCGCGAGCGCCGCGTCGTTGCGACCGATGCCCTTCTGGATGCAGGGCGGGATCGTGGGTTGGCGGAAGATCTTCGGTTTCACCGTGCCGGGAGCGGTCTCCGCGCCGAGGTTGTCCGGAGCCTGCGTGCTGCCTGTGCTCTGGGCGAGGAGAGTGGTGACCTGGCCTTCGAGCTTTCCTTCGGAGAAGGTGTCCGCGGCCGTGGACCGGTGCCCGCGGGCCGTGTTTCCGGACGGGGTGTTGTTCCAGAGGGAGGACAGCAGTACGGAGCCCACGGCCAGGACGGCGGCGGTGCAGGCCACCCCCAGGACAACCACCCTGCGGCGCCCGCGCACTCGGCCGTTCCTGCGTCCCGGTCCGGTGGAGGCGGTGCGCGCATGGCCTGAAGGGCGGTCCGTGGTGGCCGATGTTTCACGTGAAACATGCGGGCTGTCGTCCACGGGGGAAGCAGGCCGAGGAGAGGCCGTCGGAGCCGGGGAGCCGTCGGTGGTGGGTGCCGTGGCGTTGAGCAGCGCCTCGGCGGCGAGAGCGGCGTCGATACGCCCCGCGACGTCGGCGGACATGCGGGGCGGTCCGGGGACCGTGCCGAGTAGCTCCCGGATTTCTTCCAAGGAAGCGTGGACATCCGCGCAGAGCTCGCACCGGTTCAGGTGCCGGCGTACCTGCGTGATGCGGGACGGTGGCAGCAGACCTTCGGTGAGGTCGGAGATCTCCGCGACGTCCGGGTGCCCGGCCATGTCCGTCGTGGATGTCACGCTCGCCCACCTCCGCCCTTCACAGCAGCTGAGTCGCTTGATCCCGGATCACGGGAATCCTCGTCGTGCGGTCCCGCTGCCGGTGGGACGGATGTCCCCTCCGTCCGGTTCCGCCCCTGGCTCACGCCGTCGTCGGCACCGGTCTTTTCCGGCCGCAGGTGAGTGAGCAGCGGAAGGAGTCTGGCTCTGCCCCGGGCGCAGCGACTTTTCACCGTCCCGGTCGGTACGTCGAGCACACGGGCGGCTTCGGCGACGGGGTAGCCCTGCATGTCGACGAGGACGAGAGCGGCCCGCTGATCGGGCGGGAGTGTCCCCAGCGCCTCCAGGAGTTCGCGGTGCAGATCGTTGCGCTCGGCGGGGGCCGAGGCCGACTCGTGCGGCTCCAGTAGCTGTTCCAGGCGCTCGGTGTCGTCGACCGGCGAGGTCTTGCGGGAGGCCGCCTTGCGGGCGCGGTCGAGACAGGCGTTCACCGTGATGCGGTGCAGCCACGTCGTGACAGCCGACTGGCCGCGGAAGGTGTGGGCGGCCCGGTAGGCGGAGACGAGGGCGTCCTGAACGGCGTCGGCGGCCTCCTCGCGGTCGCCCAGGGTACGCAGCGCGACCGCCCAGAGGCGGTCGCGATGGCGCCGTACGAGCTCACCGAAGGCGTCAGGATCCCCCGCCGTATGACGGGTGAGGAGGTCCTGATCGCTGGTGTCGCCGTACGCGGTGCCATCTGCCATCGGACCCCCTCCCCCCTCGGTGAGACGTCAGCCCGTGAACTTCACATCGGTGATGGCCTGCTTGTAGCCGGGGCCGCTGTACCCCTTCTGGCCCGAATAGGGCATGGCAGTCATCCAGACGAGCACGTACCGCGTCTTAGCCGCCTTCTTGGCAGTGATCTTCAGTTCGGTGCCCGAGGTGCTGGCTTCGGCGAACTGCGTCATGGAGCTGAGAGGTGCCGACGACGACAGCGAATCGGTGGCATACAGGGACACCGTCGTGTGGTCGCCGCCGTAGTCCAGCCCTATCGAGGCTGCCGACACGTCCTGGGCGGAGCCGAGGTCGTAGACGATGCCCACGCCCTCCTTGTAGGGAGCGAGCTCGGGCCCGTCGGAGAACCGGTACGAACGCCAGTAGGTGGAAGGGTCGCCGTCATAGGTGAGCTTCACTTCGTCGGCGTGCTGGGGCTTGCCGTCCGGGAAGTACTCCAACGCACCCCGGATGGTGATCGGCTTGGGGGCAGGCTTGGCCGACTCCGTGGCCTTGTCGCCGTCGTCCGTCGTCTGACTGGTGTCGTCGGGCGAGTTGCCCTGGTCCATCAGGGCGTCCGCCAACTGCCAGCTGCCCAGGCCGAGAGCGGCGATCAGAAGTGCCGAGACGGCCCACTTCAGGGCCTTGCCGGTACGGCTCTGCAGCGGTGGCGGCGGAGTCGGCGGCAGCTGCTGGGTGACCCCAGGATGCGCCGCAGGGCGCCCGTAGGTGCCCTGCTGGTACGTCGTGCGCTGGTACTCGGGCGGTCCGGCGAACGCGGGCTCCGGCGGACGGATGCGGGGCATCTCGCCGATCGCCTTCACCAGCTCTTCGGGTGTCGTGCAAGCGGCCTCGTGACGCGATGCGGTGGCACCGTCGTTGGCGAGCGCGCGCATGGCCAGCTCGGACAGCCCGCGGTGGATGTTGGCGCGCACCTGGTCGGGGGCGATGAGGCCGACGTCCTTGGGCAGGCCGGACAGGCCGTAGGCGTCGTTCTCGTACGGCCAGCGCTGGGTGAGGGCCGCGTACAGCAGGGCGCCGATCGCCTCGGTGTCGGTGCGCTGCGGGGTGTCGGAACTGATGCCGCGCAGCGCGGCGTTCACGGCGAGGCCACGGATGCGCCACTGGCCGCTGGATGTGCGCAGCACGGCGTTGGGGTTCAGGCGCAGATGCGCGAGACCCTCACGGTGGGCCGCGGCCATGGCTCCGGCGATCTGGCTGACCATCTGGTAGGCGTCGTGCGGCTCCAGCGGGCCGGCGGACAGCAGCGCGGTCAGCTCGGTCGCGTCGGGCAGCCACTCGTGGACGACGTAGACGAGGTCGTTCTCCTCGACGGCGTCCAGCACCTGCACGAACCGGGGATCACCCAGCAGCGCGGAGGAACGGGCGGCGGCCAGTGCCGACCGGGCCCGCGTATGGTCCGCCGGCAGGATGTGGACGCCGACGGCGCGACGGAGTTTCTCGTCGACCGCGCGCCAACTGCTGAATCCGTCCAGACGGGTGATGCACTCTTCGAGGCGGTAGCGCCTGGCGAGTTTGTGGCCGCTGTGCAGTTCGGGCGGTGAGGCTTTTTCGGGACTTTCGGTCCCGCCACTCCCCTGTACCCCGTCGATGTCCGTGTCCCGCTCCCGGTTCTGGGCCTCCCCGTCGGCCGTGGACTGGTCCGCCTGCGCGGCCAGCGGCTTGTCGCCGCCGTTGTCTGCCACGTCGACGGCAGCCGTACTCCGTTCTGCCACCGTCGTCCCTGCCTCCCCATCCATTGCGCGCCTTACGACGTCGAATCCAATTGTGCCCACAGTCCGCTGCTATGCACGACACACGATGGCGCACGATGGTTGTGCGCCTGCCCCCACCTCAGCGCCCCAGGCGCCCGCGCACCATGCCGACGAGGGAGTTGAGCTCCTCGATACGCATGCGGCGGGCCGCCAGGTAGAAGACGCCGAGCAGAACGACACCGCCGACCAGCAGAGCGGCGAAGGAACCCCCGGCTCCCTGACCCAGCGTCTGCGCGATGCCGTAACAGGCCGCTCCGGCCAGCAGAGCGGCCGGTACCGAGGCGATGCACAGCCGCGCGTAGGTGCGCAGCACGCGCGTGCCGTCCAGGTCGCCGCCCAGACGCTTGCGCAGCCGGTGCCAGGCGATACCGACGCCGATGGCGTAGGCGAGGCCGTACGCGGCGGCCATGCCGACCACGGCCCAGCGCGCCGGGACCAGGAAGTAGCACAGCAGCGAGGCACCCGCGTTGACCGCGGCCACGATGACCGTGTTGTAGAAGGGGGTCCTGGTGTCTTCGTAGGCGTAGAAGGCGCGCAGGACCACGTACTGCACGGAGTAGGGGATCAGGCCGAGACCGAAGGCCATCAGCATGAAGCCCATGTTGGTGGCTTCGCTGGTGCCCGAGGAGCCGAAGATCAGCGTGCACATCGGGATGCCGAGGGCGAGGAAGCCGAAGGCGATGGGCACGATCGCGACGGCCGTGGTGCGCAGACCCTGGGAGATGTCGTCGCGGACGGCGCCGCCGTCGCCCTCGGCCGCGGAGCGGGAGATCCGCGGCAGCAGCGCGGCCATCAGGGAGACGGTGATGATGGCCTGCGGCAGGCCCCAGATCAGCTGGGCGTTGGCGTAGGCGGCGAAGCCGGTGCCCGCGACGTTCGAGTCCTTGCCCGCGGCGGTGGACAGCTGGGTGACGACCATGGCGCCCGCCTGGTTGGCGAGGACGAACAGCACCGTCCACTTGGCGAGCATCGCGGCCTTGCCGAGGCCGTGGCCCCTCCAGTCGAAGCGCAGCCGCAGCCGGAAGCCGGTCTCCCGCAGGTAGGGGATCATCGCCAGGGCCTGCACGACGAGGCCGAGCAGGACACCGATGCCGAGCAGTCGCTGGCCCTCCGGCGGGATGTTGCCCGCCGTCATCCCGGAGCTGCCGGCGGTGCCGTAGACCCAGATGAACATGCCGAGGGTCACGATGATGACGATGTTGTTCAGGACCGGGGTCCACATCATCGCGCCGAACCGGCCGCGCGCGTTGAGGATCTGCCCCATCACCACGTGCACGCCCATGAAGAAGATCGAGGGCAGGAAGTAACGGGTGAAGGTGACGGCGACGGCGTCGGCCGCAGGGTCGTTGGCGACCGGGATCGAGAGCATGCGGACCAGGAGCGGCGCGGCGAACATCGCCAGCGCGGTGAGCGCGCCGAGTGCCACCATCACCAGGGTCAGCAGCCGGTTGGCGAAGGCCTCGCCGCCGTCCTCGTCCTCCTTCATCGCCCGTACGAGCTGCGGGACGAAGACCGAGTTGAGGCCACCGCCGACGGTCAGGATGTAGATCATCGTCGGCAGCTGATAGGCGACCTGGAAGGAGTCGCCGAGGAGGCCGAGACCGAGGGCGGAGACGATCAGCGCGGAGCGGACGAAGCCGGTGAGGCGGGAGACCATCGTGCCCGCGGCCATGACGGCGCTCGACTTCAGCAGGCCCGAGGCCCGCCCGCCCTTCTTCGCGGCGGGAGCAGGCGCGGGAGTCTCGGCCACGGGAGGCGCCGACGGCGCCTGGTGGTGCCCCACGGGCCCCTGAACCGCCACCGGCGGGTCGGCAGGTCCGGGCGCGGCCATGGCGTCCACCGGCGGGCGTACGGAGCCCTGTTGCTGGTCCTGGAAGAGGTGGGCGAAGGCGTCCGTCCCGTGACGCTCCTCACCGGCCTGGGTCACCAGGTCGTCGACGCCCACGAACTGGGTGGTGCGGGGGTCCTCGCCGAACGGCAGGTACTGGGTCGGACCGGCCGGCTCCGGCGCGGGGGTCTGTGCCCAGACCCGCGGGTCGGGAGCGTACGGCGACTGCTGCGGTCGGCCGTACAGCGGCTGCTGCGGCTCGTACGTGCCCGGCGGCGGCGGAGGGTGCGCGGCACGGTCGTAGAGCGCCTCGGCGACCGGGTCCTGGGCGGAGAGGTCCTGCGCCCGGTAGGGGTCCTGGTCGTAGGCGTCCTGGAGGTACATGTCCGCCGGGTGCTGCGGCGGCACCTGGCCATGCTCGGGCGGCGGGCCCTCGGGGTGGCCCGAGCCGCCCGCGGCCTGGCCGCGGTCACCGTCGTACGGCGCGTTCATGGATTGCCCCACCTCATCGTCCCGGGCCCACCGGCCACGACATCCTCAACGGTCCACTCTCTCACCCGTGCCGGACGGGTCTGCGCTTTCCGCTGCGGTGTCCGGTGTCGGGTCACTCGGCTGCTCCGGATCGTCTGCCCCGGACCGGCCGGCGGACTCTTCCCTGAGACGGCCGCGGGGCCCCTCAGGGTTCAACGGGCCTTCGAGGTCCGACGGGCCTTCGGAGTCCGACGGGCCTCCGGTCGGTTCGTCGGCCTCACCGCCCTCGTCGGGGCCGTCCTCCTGGCCCTCCCGGGCCGCCGCGCGCTTGCGCTGGGTGTACATGCGGAACCCGGCGAGAACCAGAAGCAGGACGCCACCGCCGATGACCAGCATCACCGTGGCCGTGATCTCGGTGACCTTCACGTCGAAGGTCACCGGTGCGCCGTACTCCTGGCCGTCCTGCGTGTACAGCTGGGCGATCACCGTGGTCTGGCCGTTGACGTTGGCGGACGTGGGGAACTTCACCGTCTGGCTGTGCCCGCCGGAGACCGCGATGGGCTGCTCGGAGTACGGCTTGCCGCCGATCTTGAGCCGGGTCGAGTTGGTCGAGGTGAGCCGCAGCACCAGATGGTCGACACCCTGCACCAGGTTGTTCTGCACGGTCACGGGGATCGTGGCGCTGCGCCCGGAGAGTTTGGTGTCGGACTTGTCGATCAGCTTGACCTGGGCGGTGAGCGTGTCGAGGTAGGTCTCGACGTCCTGGCGGAACGTGCTCGCCTCGACCGGCCGGCCCCGCCACGACGTGGACATCTCACGGTTCAGCGCCCGGCCGAACGGGGTCACGACGCGGGACTCGTCGGAGAGGATCACCTGGAAGTTGTCGAGCGTGTCCTGGGTGCCGGCGATCTGCGCGAAGGCCGACCGCGGCAGTTCCTTCCCGCGCAGTGCGGCGGGGTACTTCGACGCCGAGGGGATCTTGGTCGTGGCGCCCGGGTCCGGCTTGGCCTTGGCGGTCGCCGTGAGCTCCTGCGACTGGGACCAGTTGCCGCTCTGGAGGGCGGTCAGGGCCGCGGCCATCACCTGCGCCTGGCTGCCGGACGGCATGCGCTGCGGTGCCACGACGATGCTGCGCTGTTTGTCGGTCTGGAGGTTGAGCGCGAGGCTCTGGGCCAGGAATCGCTGCACGGCGAGCGTGGAGTCCGAGGCCTTCGTCAGATCGCCCTGGAACGCCTTGGACAGCCGTGAGTCCGCCACCACCGCCGTGGTGCCGCCGCCGAGGGGACGGGCGGCCGAGGGGGTGTAGGACAGGTCGCCGGTCTCCACCAGGCTGTCGCTGCGCGCGATCACCTTGTCGGCGCCCGCGGAGGTGGCGACCTTGACGATCGACGGGTCGACGGCGCCGTCGACGGGCCAGGCGAAGTCTGTGTTCGGTGTCACATGGAGAATCGGCTCCACCGTGTTGGTGACCACGTCGGAGGCCGCCTTGAGGTGGCTGAGCGGGCCGGTGACACTCGTGCCGTTGTGGGCGAGGGCCGCGAGGTCGGGGTCGGCGAAGGGCAGGGCTACGACGTCCTTGTCCACCACCGCCTTCTGCAGTTCGGCCAGCCAGGCCTTGGCGATCGCCTGGTGGGTGCCCGCCGTGGTGGTGTTCTCGGGGCCCCGCACCTTGTAGCTGCGGGTCATGGCGTCGACGGAGGCGAGCAGGTCCGGGTCGATCACCCAGGTGACGTCCAGGCTCTTGCCCAGGGACAGAAGCTGGTCGAGACGGCCGCCCGGGGAGATCTCCTGGGCCAGGTCGTCGTTGAGGAACACCGGCGTCTGCTGCTCGTTCGAGCCGGTCTCCGCCGTCATGTGGACGGTCGAGATCAGCGGCCACAGGACCGTCGTCCTCGTCTTCGTGTCCGCCTCGTCCGGCTGCCACGGCAGGAACGTCCGCTGGATGCCCAGCACCTGCTCCCACGGCTGCGCGGCCGTCTGCCCGGAGAGGGAGACGCCGAGCGGGTAGATGCCGTCCTTGCCGAGGTCCAGCTTGTCGACCGGTACGGAGATGCTGAAGTGCTGCGCGACGCCCGGAGCGAGCTCGGGGAACTCCTGCACGTACGAGCCGCCGACCTCCGAGCCGTCCTCGCCCGAGTAACCGGTCCGGTCGGCGGTGCTGTCGATCGCCGAGCGGGTGGTCAGCACGGAACCCACGCGCAGGCCCACATGGGCGTCGCTGACCGCCTGCTTGCCGTTGTTCGTCACCGTGCCGGAGACGGTCACGGTGTCCCCGTCGGTCGGCACGGACGGGGTGAGCGTGTCGACGGAGACGGACACGGTGCGGGAGCCGGAGGCCACCCGGGCGGAGTCCTGGCCCGCGGCCTGCGCGGAGGGGGCAGCGGGCAGCTGGAGCAGACCGGCCAGCAACGGTGCGCCGGCGAGCAGTGCTCCGGTGCACCGCAGCAACCGGCGGGCAGGTGAGGGACTCGTCCCCTGGAAGTCTGCCGCCTCGGCCACGCGCTCGCCCGTCCCTCGTCGTCAGTGGTCGTTGGAATGTGCGTCCACGCATGGTAACGATGTGCGCTGAGGGGAAGTGCCGCGGACTGCACTACAAGATCGGGGGCCGTCGGAGTACCGGACCCCTATCGGCCGATATGAAGAGAACCTTCGATCTAGGCTCACAAAGGCGCACTCTGCGAGCGTATCGGCCGGGATGTCTGTACGTGATTAATGCGGACGCCTCCGGTCGCCCCGGCCACGTACCCTCTTCTGTTGTGCCGAACGCCAACGAAGACACCTCCAGTGCCCTCAGCCAGGGGCAGCGCCACGCGGTCAGCGAACTGCTGCGGGTCGCTCCTGTCGCCGACGAGCTCGCCCACCGTTTCCAGGAGGCCGGGTTCTCCCTCGCCCTGGTCGGCGGGTCGGTCCGGGACGCGCTGCTCGGCCGGCTCGGCAATGATCTGGACTTCACGACCGACGCCCGCCCCGAGGAGGTACTGAAGATCGTCCGGCCCTGGGCGGACGCCCTGTGGGAGGTCGGGATCGCGTTCGGCACGGTCGGGGCGCAGAAGGACGGATACCAGATCGAGGTGACCACCTACCGCTCCGAGGCGTACGACCGGACCTCGCGCAAGCCCGAGGTCTCCTACGGGGACTCCATCGAGGAGGATCTCGTCCGCCGCGACTTCACGGTGAACGCGATGGCCGTGGCGCTGCCGGCGAAGGAGTTCATCGATCCGCACGGCGGCCGCGCGGACCTTGCGGCCCGTGTACTGCGCACCCCGGGCACCCCGCAGGACTCCTTCTCCGACGACCCGCTGCGGATGATGCGGGCCGCGCGCTTCGCGGCCCAGCTCGACTTCGAGGTCGCCCCCGAGGTCGTCGCCGCGATGAAGGAGATGGCCGGCCGGATCGAGATCGTCTCGGCGGAGCGGGTACGGGACGAGCTGAACAAGCTCATCCTGTCCGCGCACCCGCGCAAGGGGCTGAGCCTGCTCGTCGACACGGGCCTGGCCGATCATGTGCTTCCCGAGCTTCCGGCGCTGCGTCTGGAGAGTGACGAGCACCACCGGCACAAGGACGTCTACGAGCACACCCTGATCGTCCTGGAGCAGGCGATCGCGCTGGAGGCGGACGGTCCCGACCTCACCCTCCGGCTGGCCGCGCTGCTGCACGACATCGGCAAGCCCCGTACACGGCGCTTCGAGACGGACGGCCGGGTCTCGTTCCACCACCACGAAGTGGTCGGGGCGAAGATGACCAAGAAGCGCATGACCGCGCTCAAGTACTCCAACGAACTGGTGAAGGACGTCTCACGACTGGTTGAGCTGCATCTGCGCTTCCACGGCTACGGCACCGGAGAGTGGACGGACTCGGCCGTCCGTCGCTATGTCCGGGACGCCGGCCCTCTTCTCGAGCGCCTGCACAAGCTGACCCGCTCGGACTGCACCACGCGGAACAAGCGCCGTGCCGCCGCGCTGTCGCGGGCCTACGACGGCCTGGAGGAGCGCATCACGCAGCTGAAGGAGCAGGAGGAACTGGACTCCATCCGGCCCGACCTCGACGGTAACCAGATCATGGAAATCCTGGGCGTGGGTCCCGGCCCGGCTGTCGGGCAGGCGTACAAGCATCTCCTGGAGCTTCGACTGGAGCACGGGCCGATGGAGTTCGATGCGGCGGTGGCAGCGCTCAAGGAGTGGTGGGCCGAACAGGGCTGACCGTGCGCGGAGCATCAGCGGAGCTGGCGGTGCGCGAAACGGGGGCATGTTTCACGTGAAACATGCCCCCGTTTCCTATGAGGCAGGGGCGGTGTTTCACGTGAAACACCGCCCCTGCTCCTGCCCCCCGAGTGTCTTACTTGACTTCGCTCAGGCAGAGAACGACGTCGTGGCCGCCGCCGGACTGGATGTAGGAGATCGTCGCTTCCGTGACGGCCTCGCACTTCGCCTGGTCACTGGTGCCATCGAACTTCTTGACGACCTTGTACTGGGCGTCGCTGGAGGAGCAGTCGACCTCGTTGAGGTCCGCGTTGTTGTCCGAGCCGTCGTTGTGCATGCAGGCGCCCACCGAGGTGGTCTCCGCGTCGGTCTCGCTGGCCCAGAAGCCGATGCCGAACTTGATGAGACCGATGATGATGACGACGACGATTCCGCCGACTATGCGCATGACCTTCTTGCCGGCGTTCCTGGCCGGAGCGGCCGGAGGCGGAACCGGAGCGCCACCCTGGTTGGGGAACGGAGCGTAGGGAGCCCCCTGCGGCGGGACGGGCTGCTGCCCCGCGGGCGGGGGAGGCGTCTGGGCGTACGGGTTCTGGCCCTGCGGCGGCGGAGTTGTCACGGCGGAAGTCCCCCTAGAACATGGGTGCGCTGATCAGAAGAAGTAAGACCCAGGTAAGTTACCGGGCCCCACTGGCGACTTTGCTTTCCCGAGAGGACTCTGTGGCTTTGATGTGACACTTATCGGTGCTCAAAGCGGGCCATAGTCAGCGCAACCACGCCGTGGACCGCAGCCACGAACACCACCAGTGCCACCGAGCGGCCGTCCGCGGGAAGCATCACGGCGGCCACCGCGGCGGCGCCGACGAAGGCGACGTTGAAGAGGACGTCGTACAAGGAGAAGACCCGGCCGCGGAAGCCGTCGTCGACCGAGGACTGCACGATCGTGTCCGTGGCGATCTTGGCTCCCTGGGTGACGAGCCCCAGGACGAACGCGCCGACGAACAGGGCGATTTCGGTGAAGGGCAGGAACAGGGCGAGCTCCAGAACGGCAGCGGCCGCCGCGCAGGCGACGATCCAACGGCCCGGCCCGAGCCGGCCCACCGCCGCCGGTGTCACCACGGCCGCCGCGAAGAAACCCGCTCCGGAGATGCCCACCGCGAGGCCCAGCAGAGCCAGTCCCTCGTCCGAGCCGGACGACCAGGCGTACCGGCAGAGCATCAGGACCATGACGGTCAGGGCGCCGTAGCAGAACCGCATCAGCGTCATCGAGGCCAGCGCCCAGGCGGCCTCTCTCCTGGGCGGCTCGGCGAGATGCCGTACGCCGGCCGCGAGCCCATGGGCGGTACCGCTCAGCGCGGCCGTCAGCCTGGGGTGCGCCAACGCGCGCTCGGGGCCCAGCAGATCGGGTGCCATCCGCAGCGACGCGAGGGCCGCGCACAGATACAGCGTGGCGCCCAGCAGCACCACGGCGGCATCGGAGTCCGAGACCACCAGCCGGACGGTGAAGGCGAGGCCGCCGCCGGCGGTCGCGGCCAGCGTTCCGGCGGTCGGGGAGAGCGAGTTGGCCATCACCAGACGTTCGGTGTCGACCACACGGGGCAGCGCGGCGGACAGTCCCGCGAGGACGAAGCGATTGACGGCGGTGACGCACAGGGCGGAGACGTAGAAGAGCCAGTCCGGGACATGGCCGACCATCAGGACCGCTGTCACCGTGGCCAGCAGGGTGCGCAGCAGATTGCCGTACAGGAGGACCTGGCGTCGGCGCCAGCGGTCCAGCAGGACGCCGGCGAACGGGCCCACCAGGGAGTACGGCAGCAGGAGCACCGCCATCGCGGAGGCGACGGCGGACGCCGAAGTCTGCTTCTCCGGTGAGAAGACGACGTAGGTGGCGAGGCCCACCTGGAATACTCCGTCGGCTCCCTGGGAGAGCAACCTCACGCCCAGCAGGCGCCGGAAGTTCCCGAAGCGCAGCAGGACGCGCAGATCGCGGACGACGGACATGGGGCACAGCCTCACATATGGCGGAGGGTCCCCGGGTCGTGGAACCCGGGGACCCTCAACCGCCCTGGCAGGAGCAGTGTCGGCGTCGTGGCGTGATGCCCGGCCGACGCTCGGCGCGCGGTCTCCCTAGCGCTCGACCTCGCCCTTGATGAACTTCTCGACGTTGGCGAAGGCCTCGTCGTCGAAGTACTGGACCGGCGGGGACTTCATGAAGTACGAGGAGGCCGACAGGATCGGGCCACCGATGCCGCGGTCCTTGGCGATCTTCGCAGCGCGCAGGGCGTCGATGATGACACCGGCCGAGTTCGGGGAGTCCCAGACCTCGAGCTTGTACTCCAGGTTCAGCGGAACGTCGCCGAAGGCACGGCCCTCGAGGCGGACGTACGCCCACTTGCGGTCGTCCAGCCAGGCCACGTAGTCCGACGGACCGATGTGGACGTTCTTCTCGCCCAGGTCGCGGTCGGGGATCTGCGAGGTGACGGCCTGCGTCTTCGAGATCTTCTTCGACTCGAGGCGGTCGCGCTCCAGCATGTTCTTGAAGTCCATGTTGCCGCCGACGTTGAGCTGCATGGTGCGCTCAAGACGGACACCGCGGTCCTCGAACAGCTTCGCCATCACACGGTGCGTGATGGTCGCGCCGACCTGCGACTTGATGTCGTCGCCGACGATCGGGACGCCCGCCTCGGTGAACTTGTCCGCCCACTCCTTGGTGCCGGCGATGAAGACCGGGAGGGCGTTGACGAAGGCGACCTTGGCGTCGATGGCGCACTGGGCGTAGAACTTCGCCGCGTCCTCGGAACCGACGGGCAGGTAGCAGACGAGAACGTCGACCTGCTGGTCCTTGAGGATCTGGACGACGTCGACCGGCGCCTCGGCGGACTCCTCGATGGTCTGGCGGTAGTACTTGCCGAGACCGTCCAGGGTGTGGCCGCGCTGGACCGTGACGCCCTTGTTCGGGACGTCGCAGATCTTGATGGTGTTGTTCTCGCTGGCGCCGATGGCGTCGGAGAGGTCGAGGCCGACCTTCTTGGCGTCGACGTCGAAGGCGGCGACGAACTCGACGTCACCGACGTGGTACTCGCCGAACTGCACGTGCATCAGGCCCGGGACCTTGGACGCCGGGTCGGCGTCCTTGTAGTACTCGACGCCCTGCACCAGCGAGGCGGCGCAGTTGCCCACGCCGACGATGGCTACGCGAACCGAACCCATTCCGGTTGCTCCCTGTGTGTACGAGTGAGGCCCTGAATGGGACTCACGTGGCGGTGTCGTCGGGCGTATCCGGCCGGGGGTCGCCCCCCGGCCGGGGCAGGCCGCCCGTCGCTCCAGATGTGTTGTCCTGCTGAGCGGACCCCCCGGAGGCGGAACCTTTGAGGTCCCGCCCGGCCCGCTCACTTTCGATGAGCTCGTTCAGCCAGCGCACTTCGCGCTCCACGGACTCCATTCCGTGGCGCTGGAGCTCAAGCGTGTAGTCGTCGAGGCGCTCCCGGGTGCGCGCCAGGGAGGCGCGCATCTTCTCGAGGCGTTCCTCCAGCCGGCTGCGGCGACCCTCCAGTACGCGCATGCGTACGTCGCGTGACGTCTGCCCGAAGAAGGCGAAGCGAGCGGCGAAGTGTTCGTCCTCGTACGCGTCGGGGCCGGTCTGCGAGAGCAACTCCTCGAAGTGCTCCTTACCCTCCGCCGTCAACCGGTAGACGATCTTGGCGCGACGTCCCGCGAGGGAAGCGGCGAGGGCGTCCTCGGGTGCATGGCCCGTCTCTTCGATCAACCAGCCGTTGGTGACCAGCGTCTTGAGACAGGGGTACAGCGTCCCGTAGCTGAACGCCCGGAACACACCGAGGGACGTATTGAGTCGTTTGCGCAGCTCATAGCCGTGCATCGGGGATTCGCGGAGCAGGCCGAGTACGGCGAACTCGAGGATCCCGGAACGCCGGCTCATCGTCGCCTCCTCTCTGCCGCGGACGGGCCGTGACGGTTTCTATGTCGTGCTGATGTATCGACTCGATACATCAGCACGATAGAACGGCCTTCCTCATGGGACAAGGGGAGGGAGGGTGAACGGGATCACATCGCAGATTCGTTGTGTGCAAGTTGCCTGATTTGGGGTGAACTTCGGAGCTCGGCGGGTTTTGGCGGTGCGTAGTCTGTGCGCCATGCACACCACCGGGAACCGAGTGACGCCTGGGGACGTCCTCGTCCTCGGTGCAGTACGGGTGAATGCGAGACCGACCACATCCGTACTTCGGGGGGACCGGAAACCAGCCGCCGTTTCCAGGCGCGCAAGGGTGCGCCTGCCCGAGGAGTAATCGTTCGATGAGCGAGCACCGTCGCAAACCGCCGCAGCCGCAGGGAGGCGGACGCGCCGCGACCCGACGTGGCCAGTCCGGTCCGTCCTCCGGTCGCCGTGCGGCACCGCGAGGCGCCACCGGGTCTCTGTCCGATTCGTACGGGTCGGATTCCTATGAGCCGGATGGCGATGAGTCGTCGTACGGCAGCCGTGCCGAGGCCCGACGCGCGACGCAGAGAGGTGGAGGCCGCCGCAGAGTGGCCGACAACGGCCCCGGAGGTCGCCAAGGCGGCCTCGCCGGCCCTGGACGAGGCAGGGGGCGTACGGCCGCGCCAGGCAGAAAGCGCCTCATCGACTACCCGCGCTACGGCAAGGACGGATGGCGCCGTTGGATGCCGTCCTGGAAGCTCGTCTCCGGCCTGTGCATCGGCTTCGTGGGCAGCTTGGTGGTCGTCGCGGGCGTCGGGTACGCCATGGTGAGCGTGCCGAACGTCGCGGACACCGCGACGGCCCAGAACAACGTCTACTACTGGTCCGACGGCTCACAGATGGTCGCCACGGGCGGTGAGACCAACCGTCAGATCATCAACCTGTCGCAGATTCCCAAGGCGATGCAGTACGCCGTGATCTCGCAGGAGAACAAGACCTTCTACACCGACAGTGGCATCGACCCCAAGGGCATCGCCCGCGCCGTGCTGAACATGGCGAGCGGCGGTCAGACGCAGGGTGGATCCACCATCACCCAGCAGTACGTGAAGAACGCGCGCCTCGACGACCAGTCGCAGACCGTCACGCGCAAGTTCAAGGAGATCTTCATCTCCATAAAGGTGGGCGCCACGGTCAAGAAGGACGACATCATGGCGGGGTACCTGAACTCCGCCTATTACGGGCGTAACGCCTACGGGATCCAGGCCGCCGCCCGTGCGTACTTCAACAAGGACGCCATCAAGCTGAACGAGGGCGAGTGCGCCTTCCTGGCGGCGATGCTCAAGGGCGCCACGTACTACGACCCGGCCGGCGGTGTCACCTACGACACGACCGCCACTCCCGACGCGAACGCCAAGCGGGCCCTGCGCCAGATGCAGGACACCCTCGACAAGATGGTCGAGTACGGCCACCTGGACGCCAGTGTCCGGGCCAAGTACACCAAGATGCCCGACTGGAAGAACCCGCGCTCGAACACCCAGCTCGGCGGCCAGGTCGGATATCTCGTCGACCTTGCCAACAGCTACCTGGTGACCCACAGCGACGAGACCGGGATCACCCAGAAGAAGCTCACGCAGGGCGGCTACTCGATCCGCACGACCTTCGACAAGAAGAAGGTCAAGGAACTCGAAGCCGCCGTCTCCAAGGTCCAGAAGGCGAACATCAAGCCCAAGGAGCGCCCGGAGACCGACACCCACGTCCAGTTCGGCGGGGCGTCCGTGGATCCGGCGACCGGTGCCATCAAGGCCATCTACGGCGGTGAGGACGCGACCAAGCACTTCACCGACAACGCCGACACCACGGGTGCCCAGGTCGGCTCCACGTTCAAGCCGTTCGTGCTTGCCGCGGCGATGAAGTGGGGAGTCCGGGATCCCAAGGGCCTGGCGTCGCAGGCGCAGGACGAGCGCACCATCCCCTCTCCGAAGAGTCTGTTCAGCGGTCAGAACAAGCTCAAGATCAAGGAGTACAACGGGGACGTCTGGAAGAACGAGAAGGGCGAGGAGTGGCTGCAGACCAACGACGGCAACGCCTCGTACGGCAACGCGCCCAAGTACCAGATCGATCTTCGTGAGGCGATGCGGGAATCGGTCAACTCCGCCTTCGTCCAGCTCGGCATGGATGTCGGCCTGGACAAGGTGAAGGAGTCGGCCATGGACGCGGGTCTGCTGGAGTCCAGCCTGACCGGCACCAGCTTCCCGTCCTTCTCCATCGGCATCTCCGACCCCAGCGCCATCCGGATGGCGGGCGCGTACGCCACCTTCGCGGCCAGCGGCAAGCAGCGGAGCCCGTACTCCGTCCAGTCGGTGACCAGCAAGGACGGTCCGGTCTACACGCACAAGGTCAAGTCCGAAGAGGCCTTCACCCCGGCGGTCGCCGACAACGTCACCGACGTCCTGAAGACCGTGGTCGAGAAGGGCACGGGCACCAACGCCCAGCTCCCCGGCCGTGATGTAGCGGGCAAGACCGGTACCACCGACGGCAACAAGTCGGCCTGGTTCGTCGGCTACACCCCTCAGCTGTCCACGTCGATCACGATGTTCCGGTACGACGACGACGAGACCAAGAAGAACCGCACGTTCCTCGAGATGTACGGAACGGGCGGCCAGAAGAAGATCCACGGTGCGTCGTTCCCGGCCCAGATCTGGCACGACTACATGGCGGAGGCGCTGAAGGGCGAGGAGGCCGAGAAGTTCCCGACCCCCGAGCCCATCGGTGAGGTCGTCAACGCGGAGCCCACGCCGAGCCCGACGCCCTCGGCCACTGAGAGCGAGGAGGCCAGCCCGAGCCCGACGCCCTCGGAGACGCTGACCAGCCCCTCTCCCTCGGCGAGCGAGACCTGCCGGTTCACCCGGTTCTGCAACAACGGCAACGGTGGTAACGACGGCGGTTCCACCGACGCCGGCACCACCGACGGCGGCACCACGGACGGCGGCGTGACGACCTCGCCGACGGCAACGGACACGGCCGACACATCCAAGGGCAATGCCAACGGCAACGGGGGCGGCATCTTCGGAGGGTCGACCGGATAGTCGCGCGTCCCCAGCGTGGGTGTTTCACGTGAAACGTCCGAATGTTTCACGTGAAACGAGGGCCGTCACACCGATTCAGGTGTGGCGGCCCTCGGCGTATTCCTAGGTGCGTACGGCAGGATGTGCCCCATGCCCAGTGCAGAATCGACATCGACGAGCGTGCACGAGCCCGATCCGGTACGGCCGACCAGGGACGACGAGGTCGCGGCGGCCGCCAGTGAGCTGATCGGCGGTCCCATCGGCCGGCGTGCCCTGCTGGGCACGTCCTGGTGGACACCGGTACGGGTCGTCGCGCTTGTGGCGATCGGGATGTTCGCCCTCGGTCTCGTCCAGAAGATGCCGTGCTACAACAGCGGCTGGTTCTTCGGCGCCAGCTCCCAGTACACGCACGCGTGCTACTCGGACATCCCGCACCTCTATCAGGGACGCGGATTCGCCGACGGGCTCGTGCCGTACTTCGACAAGCTCCCCGGTGACATGCAGTACCTCGAATACCCGGTGCTGACGGGTGTGTTCATGGAGGTGGCCGCCTGGCTGACGCCCGGAAGCGGCACGATCCAGCACCAGGAGCAGTGGTACTGGATGGTCAACGCGGGGATGCTGATGGCCTGTGCGGCCGTCATCGTCGTCTGTGTCTCCCGCACGCACGGCCGTCGCCCCTGGGACGGTCTGCTGGTCGCTCTGGCGCCGGCCTTCGCGCTGACCGCCACCATCAACTGGGACCTCCTGGCGGTCGCTCTGACCGCCGCCGCGATGCTGATGTGGTCGCGGGGCCGTTCTCTCGCCTTCGGCGTCCTCCTGGGGCTCGCCACGGCCGCCAAGCTCTATCCCGTCTTCCTGCTCGGCCCGTTGTTCCTGCTGTGCTGGCGTGCGGGCAAGTGGCGGGACTTCGGCAAGGCCTTGGGAGGCGCGGCGGTCTCCTGGATCGTGGTGAACCTGCCGGTGATGCTCTTCGCCTTCGAGGGCTGGTCGAAGTTCTACACGTTCAGCCAGGAGCGGGGCGTCGACTTCGGATCCTTCTGGCTGATCATGGCGCAGAACTCGACGCATCCGCTCAGCACCGACTCGGTCAACACCGTGGCCACGATCCTGGTGCTGCTCTGCTGCGTGGGCATCGCGGCCCTGACCTTCACCGCTCCGCGCCGGCCGCGCTTCGCACAGCTGGCCTTTCTGATCGTCGCGGCGTTCATCCTCACCAACAAGGTGTACTCCCCGCAGTACGTCCTGTGGCTGGTGCCGCTGGCCGTGCTGGCCCGGCCGAAGTGGCGGGACTTCCTGATCTGGCAGGCCTGCGAGGTGGCGTACTTCCTGGGGATCTGGCTGTACCTCGCGTACACGACCAGCGGGGACGCCCACAAGGGTCTGCCGACCGACGGCTACCACTGGGCCATCGGCGTGCACCTGCTGGGGACGCTGTACCTGTGTGGCGTCGTCGTGCGTGACATCCTCATGCCGGAGCGGGACGTGGTCCGCCGCGCGGGCGACGACGACCCCTCGGGCGGGGTGCTCGACGGCGCGGAGGACGTGTTCGTGCTCGGCTCGGCGGCCCATCCGCCACGGCACGCCGTCCCGTTCGACGGCCCGCAGGTGGAGTGGGGCAAGCAGGAGCCGACCGACGGTTCGCTCTGAGCGAACAGAGCGCGGGCGGGACACACGAAGGCCGTACACGGAGACTCCGTGTACGGCCTTCGGCGTATGCGTGCGGCTCAGCGCCGACCCGCACCGCTCAGCGGTCGACGATGCGGTCGAACTGGGTGGTGGTGTGCCGCAGATGGGCCACCAGCTCCTCGCCGACCTTCGGCTCCGCGGAGTCCGCGGGTACGAACAGGATGGAGACCTGCATGTGCGGGGGTTCGGCGAACCAGCGCTGCTTGCCGTCCCAGACGAACGGTGAGAGGTTCCGGTTCACCGTGGCCAGGCCGGCACGGGCGACGCCCTTGGCACGCGGCATGACGCCGTGCAGGGCCTTGGGGGCCTCCAGCCCCACTCCGTGCGACGTACCGCCCGCCACGACCACCAGATAGCCCTCGGAGGCCGCCTTCTGCTGCCGGTAGCCGAACCGGTCGCCCTTGGCCACGCGCGTCACGTCCAGGACGGCGCCCCGGTACTCGGTGGCCTCGTGGTCCCCCAGCCACAGCCGCGTGCCGATGCGGGCGCGGAAGCGGGTCTGCGGGAACTGCTGCTGCAGCCTGGCGAGCTCCTGCGCCTTGAGGTGGCTGACGAACATGGTGTGCAGCGGCAGCCGGGCCGCGCGCAGCCGGTCCATCCAGCCGATGACCTCCTCGACGGCGTCCGAGCCGTCGGTCCGGTCCAGCGGCAGATGGATCGCGAAGCCCTCGAGACGGACGTTCTCGATGGCGGAGTGCAACTGGGGCAGGTCCTGCTCACTGATGCCGTGCCGCTTCATCGAGGACATCACCTCGATGACCACCCGGGCGCCGACCAGGCCGTACACACCGTCGATGGACGACACCGAGCGGATCACCCGGTCCGGCAGCGGCACGGGTTCCTCCCCGCGCCGGTACGGCGTCAGCACCAGCAGATCGCCGCCGAACCAGTCCTTGATGCGCGCGGCCTCGTACGTCGTGCCGACGGCCAGGACATCCGTGCCCAGCCGCGTGGCCTCCTCCGCCAGCCGCTCGTGACCGAAGCCGTAGCCATTGCCCTTGCAGACCGGGACGAGTCCCGGGAACTGCTCCTGCACGTGCTTGTGGTGCGCCCGCCAGCGCGCGGTGTCGACGTAGAGGGTGAGCGCCATGGCCGGACCTGGAACCTTTCTGGTGGCAGCGGTGTGTCAGAGGTATGGAAGCACTGAACGTGAGGTCAGCGTCGCGACATGTAGATGTCGAGGGCCTTGTGGAGCAGTTTGTTCAGCGGGAAGTCCCACTCGCCGAGGTATTCGGCGGCCTGTCCGCCCGTACCCACCTTGAACTGGATCAGGCCGAAGAGGTGGTCGGTCTCGTCCAGGGAGTCGGAGATTCCGCGCAGGTCGTAGACCGTGGCGCCGAGCGCGTAGGCGTCGCGCAGCATCCGCCACTGCATCGCGTTCGAGGGCCGGAACTCACGGCCGATGTTGTCGGAGGCGCCGTAGGAGTACCAGACGTGGCCGCCGACGATCAGCATCGTCGCCGCCGACAGGTTCACACCGTTGTGGCGGGCGAAGTACAGCCGCATGCGGTTGGGGTCCTCGGTGTTGAGGGCCGTCCACATGCGCTGGAAGTACGACAGCGGGCGGGGCCTGAAGTGGTCGCGCACGGCCGTGATCTCGTACAGGCGCTGCCACTCCTCCAGGTCGTGGTAACCGCCCTGGACGACCTCGACACCGGCCTTCTCGGCCTTCTTGATGTTGCGGCGCCACAGCTGGTTGAAGTTCTTGTGGACCTCTTCCAGGGAGCGGTTGGCCAGCGGCACCTGGTAGACGTAGCGGGGCTGGACGTCGCCGAAGCCCGCACCGCCGTCCTCGCCCTGCTGCCAGCCCATGCGGCGCAGCTTGTCGGCCACCTCGAACGCGCGCGGCTCGATGAAGTCGGCCTCGATGTCCCGCAGTCGCTTCACGTCCGGGTTCTGGATGCCGGCCTTGATGGAGGTGGCCTCCCAGCGCCGGATGATCACCGGGGGGCCCATCTTCACGGAGAAGGCGCCCTGCTGCTTGAGGTGCGCGAGCATCGGCTCGAGCCACTCGGTCAGGTTCGGCGCGTACCAGTTGATGACCGGACCCTCGGGCAGATAGGCCAGATAGCGCTTGATCTTGGGCAGTTGGCGGTAGAGGACCAGACCGGCGCCGACCATCTCGCCGGTGCGCTCGTCGAACCAGCCGAGGTTCTCGGAGCGCCACTCCGCCTTCACATCTGCCCAGGCCGGAACCTGCATGTGACTCGCCGCCGGCAGGCTCTGGATGTAGGCCAGATGCTGCTCGCGACTGATGGTCCTCAGGGTCAGGCTCATTCGGGGGGCTCCTCGGGCTGGGCTGTCCCCATGGGTACAGGGGCTCCGGCTCTCGCGCGAAGCCTACTGCGCTGTGCGAGCGGCTCGAATGGGCGGATGGGGGGATGCCCCGGCACGGAGACGGGCCGGGGCATCCGCAGCGGTCCACACGGTGTCTTTGTGTGGTGTCTTCGTGTGGTTCAGCGGACTCTTCGGCGGACTCAGAAAAGTCCGCCGAAGAGTCCGCCGTGTGCCATGCCCAGATAGAAGCCGAGGGCCGAGGCACCGAGGCCCAGGATCAGCCCGAAGCGCTCGCGGGTCGTCTCGGAGATCCACTGGCCGTAGGCGCCGGTGACGATCCCCACCAGGCCGGCCCAGGAGCTGAGCAGGTGCAGGCTGTGGAAAGCCGACGAGACGAGAGCCGTGATGCCCAGCACCAGGGTCACCACGAGCAGGGTGTCCTGGAGTACATGGGGCTTTCCGTCCGTGGCGAAGAGTCCGCCGACGGTGTTGGGTCGCAATGCCTGTGCCATAGGGCACCTCCTGCGGAAGGCGGCGCATCGTAGCGCCGTACACACCCGATGTGTACAGATTGACGGTCCCCACCCTCGGATTTCAACCGGAGCGGGTGTGCGGGTAGTCTGTAGCGTCTGCACCGGTGTCTGCCCAGGCTCAGCCAGGGATCCGCCCAGGCCAGCGCGGGGACGTCGTCGGACGGCCCCCCGATTGTCAGTGGCGGCCGATACCGTTGCGTACGCATCACAACCCTCCTGCCACGGAACGACCGTGGCCGCTGAGTCCAAAGGAGGTGGGTTACACATGCGTCACTACGAGGTGATGGTCATCCTCGACCCCGATCTGGAGGAGCGCGCTGTCGCCCCCCTGATCGAGAACTTCCTCTCCGTCGTCCGCGAGGGCAACGGAAAGGTCGAGAAGGTCGACACCTGGGGCCGTCGTCGTCTCTCGTACGAGATCAAGAAGAAGCCCGAGGGCATCTACTCGGTCATCGATCTGCAGGCCGAGCCTGCGATCGTCAAGGAGCTCGACCGCCAGATGAACCTGAACGAGTCGGTCCTCCGGACCAAGGTCCTCCGCCCCGAGACCCACTGAGCTCTCCCGCTCAGCTGATCTCGGGATCCGAGTAGCAGCACCAGCAGCCAGCAGCAAACCCGCCGAGAGGTTCCCCCATGGCAGGCGAGACCGTCATCACGGTCGTCGGCAATCTTGTCGATGACCCCGAGCTGCGCTTCACCCCGTCCGGTGCGGCGGTCGCGAAGTTCCGCATCGCGTCCACTCCCCGCACCTTCGACCGCCAGACGAACGAGTGGAAGGACGGCGAGAGCCTGTTCCTGACCTGCTCGGTCTGGCGTCAGGCGGCGGAGAACGTCGCCGAGTCGCTTCAGAAGGGCATGCGCGTCATCGTGCAGGGCCGACTGAAGCAGAGGTCCTACGAGGACCGCGAGGGCGTCAAGCGCACGGTCTACGAACTGGACGTCGAGGAAGTCGGCCCCAGCCTGCGCAACGCCACGGCCAAGGTCGCCAAGACCGCCGGCCGCGGTGGCCAGGGCGGCCAGGGTGGTTACGGCGGCGGTGGCAACCAGGGTGGCGGCGGCTGGGGCGGAGGCTCCGGCGGCGGCCAGCAGGGCGGCGGCGCTCCTGCCGACGACCCGTGGGCCTCCAGCGCTCCCGCCGGCGGCAACCAGGGTGGCGGCGGCTGGGGTGGAAACTCCGGCGGCGGTGGCGGCTACTCGGACGAGCCCCCCTTCTAGGCCTACGGGCCGGGCCCCTTCGGGCCCGACCGGGTCGAAGGCGGGTCGTAACCCAACTTCTTGATCACACAGGAGAAACACCATGGCGAAGCCGCCTGTGCGCAAGCCTAAGAAGAAGGTCTGCGCTTTCTGCAAGGACAAGGTCACGTACGTGGACTACAAGGACACGAACATGCTGCGGAAGTTCATTTCCGACCGTGGCAAGATCCGTGCCCGCCGCGTGACCGGCAACTGCACGCAGCACCAGCGTGACGTCGCCACGGCCGTCAAGAACAGCCGTGAGATGGCGCTGCTGCCCTACACCTCCACCGCGCGATAAGGGAAGGGTGACCGACTCATGAAGATCATCCTCACCCACGAGGTCTCCGGCCTCGGTGCCGCGGGCGACGTCGTGGACGTCAAGGACGGCTACGCTCGCAACTACCTGATCCCGCGGAAGTTCGCTATCCGCTGGACCAAGGGTGGCGAGAAGGACGTCGAGCAGATCCGTCGTGCTCGCAAGATCCACGAGATCCAGACCATCGAGCAGGCCAACTCCGTGAAGGCCCAGCTCGAGGGCGTCAAGGTCCGCCTGGCCGTTCGCTCCGGCGACGCCGGTCGTCTCTTCGGTTCCGTCACCCCGGCCGACATCGCCTCGGCGATCAAGGCTTCCGGTGGCCCCGAGGTCGACAAGCGCCGTATCGAGCTCGGCTCGCCGATCAAGACGCTGGGCGCCCACGAGACGTCCGTGCGTCTGCACCCCGAGGTTGCCGCCAAGGTCAACATCGAGGTCGTCGCGGCCTGATCACCGCGCTTGGCTTGAACAGCCGGGAAGGGGCCGTACCCGTCAGGGTGCGGCCCCTTCCGCATGACTGGAACGAGTGGCGCCGCCAGGGGCATGGGAGTCGATGGGCCTGCCATCAGCCTCGCGGCCGGTGCGGTGGTGGGCATGTTTCACGTGAAACGTCGGTTTCACGTGAAACGGTCAGCGCGTAGCCCCCACGACGACCCACCGTCCGGAGCGGGTGCGCAGCCACAGCGTCAGCATGCGCACGGCCATCATCAGTGACATGGCTCCCCACAATGCGGTCAGACCACCGCCGAGAAGCGGTACCAGGAGCGCCACCGGAGCGAAGACCGCCAGGGTCGCCACCATGGCCCAGGCCAGATACGGACCGTCGCCCGCTCCCATCAGGACGCCGTCCAGAACGAAGACGATGCCGCAGACGGGCTGCGAGAGCGCCACCATGAGCAGTGCCGGCAGGGCGGTTTCCTTCACCAGAAGGTCGCTGGTGAACAGAGGCAAAAACAGAGAGCGCGCGAGTACCACGAGCAGGCCGAGTGTGAAGCCGGCGGCGATGCCCCACTGCACCATGCGACGACAGGCTTCGCGGGCGCCCAGGGCGTCGTCGGCGCCGAGGTACCGTCCGATGATGGCCTGCCCCGCGATCGCGATGGCGTCGAGAGCGAAGGCCAGCAGGCTCCACAAGGACAGGATGATCTGATGTGCCGCGATGTCGGCGTCGCCGAGACGGGCCGCGACAGCCGTGGCGATCATCAGAATCGCCCGCAGGGAGAGAGTGCGGACCAGCAGAGGCACACCGGCCTGTGCACAAGCCCTGATCCCTTTGGCGTCGGGACGCAGTGAGGCTCCGTGTTCGCGGGCTCCGCGGACGACCACGGCGAGATAGACGGCGGCCATGCCGTACTGCGCGATGACGGTGCCCCAGGCGGAGCCGGCGATGCCGAGTCCGACGCCATAGACGAGGCCCATGTTCAGGACCGCGTTGGCGATGAAGCCACCGATGGCGACGTAGAGCGGTGTTCTGGTGTTCTGCAGGCCGCGCAGTACTCCGGTGGCGGCGAGCACGACCAGCATGGCCGGGATGCCGAGCGAGGAGACGCGCAGATAGGTGGTCGCGTACGGGGTCGCGGTGTTCGATGCGCCGAAGAGGTTCACGAGGGCTGGAGCCGAGGGAAGCACGGTGACGATGACGGCGGCACCGAGCAGCAGCGCCAGCCAGATGCCGTCCATGCCCTGGCGAATGGCCGCCTGGAGGTCGCCTGCGCCGACACGGCGTGCCACGGCTGCCGTGGTGGCGTAGGCGAGGAAGACGAAGACGCTGACGGCTGTGGTGAGAAGCGCCGAGGCGATGCCGAGTCCGGCGAGTTGTGAGGTGCCGAGATGGCCGACGATGGCGCTGTCGGCCATGACGAAGAGAGGCTCGGCGACGAGTGCGCCGAAGGCCGGAACGGCCAGCGCGACGATCTCGCGGTCGTGCTGTCGCCGGACGGTCCTGGCGGGCGCGGGAGCCTGTGTCATGAGCACTAATCTAACCGTCCACAGGTAAGAGACGCAAAGCATTGGTGACCCTTACCACTCTTCGAGCTGTGTGGACTTTCGCGCAGCGTTCGAAGGGATCTTGGCCCGACCGGGAAAGTTTTTCTTCTGCACAGCCCGTGGATGGGAAAGTGCCTGGTCAAAGCGCTTGTTCCGGTGAGGATGGGAGCTTGTTCACAGGCCTGTCCACCGGGTCGTACACAGGTTTTGCGAAGTTCTCCACAGCATCGGGGCCGTCGTCCACATGGCCTGTGGATAACCAGATTGGCTGACGCCGCCAGCAGGCCTACCGTGGTCCGGCGCCCGCTCCGTTCGTCGGCCAGAGAACCGTCACAAAACAGACGCGACGGAACCGGAGTCTGGGCCTCTCATCTGTCAGTGCCGTGCCGTAGAAATGAGTAGCGCGGCGAGGTCCGCTCCGCGGACGGGAGGAGGTGGCTCGGTGAGCATTTCCGAGCCCTTGGACGATCCGTGGGCCGACAGCGGTCCCAGTGATCGTCTGCCCACGTCCCGCCACCGCGCCGACGGCGGTCGCAGCCGCGGCGAGCAGCACGACCGAGGCCGGGACGACGGTGCGTGGGAGGGCGGGGGCACGGCCTTCGAGCGCGTACCTCCGCAGGACCTCGACGCCGAGCAGTCCGTCCTCGGTGGCATGCTGCTGTCCAAGGACGCCATCGCCGATGTCGTCGAGGTCCTCAAAGGCCACGACTTCTACAAGCCCGCCCATGAAACGATCTTTCAGGCGATCCTCGACGTCTACGCCAAGGGCGAGCCGGCCGACCCGATCACCATCGCCGCGGAGCTCACTAAGCGCGGTGAGATCAACAAGGTCGGCGGCGCGTCGTATCTGCACACGCTCGTCCAGACCGTCCCGACGGCGGCCAACGCCGAGTACTACGCGGAGATCGTTCACGAGCGGGCGGTACTCCGCCGTCTTGTCGAAGCCGGCACCCGGATCACCCAGATGGGCTACGCGGCCGACGACGATGTGGACGAGATCGTCAACCGGGCCCAGGCCGAGATCTACGCGGTCACCGAGCAGCGCACCAGCGAGGACTATCTGCCGCTGGGCGACATCATGGAGGGGGCGCTCGACGAGATCGAGGCGATCGGCTCGCGCAGCGGTGAGATGACCGGTGTGCCCACCGGCTTCACCGACCTCGACTCGCTCACCAACGGTCTGCACCCCGGCCAGATGATCGTCATCGCCGCCCGACCCGCCATGGGTAAGTCGACCCTCGCACTGGACTTCGCCCGAGCCGCGTCGATCAAGCACAACCTGCCGAGCGTCATCTTCTCTCTCGAAATGGGCCGCAACGAGATCGCGATGCGTCTGCTGTCCGCCGAAGCCCGTGTCGCCCTGCACCACATGCGCTCCGGCACCATGACGGACGAGGACTGGACCCGGCTGGCCCGCCGGATGCCCGAGGTGTCGTCCGCGCCGCTCTTCATCGACGACTCCCCGAACCTGTCGATGATGGAGATCCGCGCGAAGTGCCGTCGGCTCAAGCAGCGCAACGACATCAAGCTGGTCATCATCGACTATCTCCAGCTGATGCAGGCCGGCGGGTCCAAGCGCTCCGAGAGCCGTCAGCAGGAGGTCTCGGACATGTCCCGTAACCTCAAGCTCCTCGCCAAGGAGCTGGAGGTGCCGGTGATCGCGCTCTCCCAGCTCAACCGTGGTCCCGAGCAGCGCACGGACAAGAAGCCCATGGTGTCCGACCTGCGTGAGTCCGGCTCCATCGAGCAGGACGCCGACATGGTGATCCTGCTGCACCGCGAGGACGCCTACGAGAAGGAGTCGCCGCGCGCGGGCGAGGCCGACATCATCGTGGGCAAGCACCGTAACGGCCCGACGGCGACGATCACCGTGGCTTTCCAGGGCCACTACTCGCGATTCGTGGACATGGCACAGACCTGATCCAGGGCGGCTCCGGCGATATGAATTCGACGTGGGATGCCGGGCCGGGTGGACTGGGGCCCATGACGTCTTCTCAGGAACAACTGCTTCCCAGCACATGCCGTGCGCTGCTCCACCGTATCGCCGTGGCCCAGGCGGAGGGGCGGGCGCCGTCGCTGGTCGCGACCGTCGTACGGGACGGGCAGGCCGTCTGGCACGGTGCCCGGACCTCGGTGGACGGGCACGGGCCGGACGAGCATGTGCAGTACCGGATCGGCTCGATCACCAAGACCTTCACCGCCGTGCTCGTCCTCAGACTGCGTGACGCGGGCCTGCTGGACCTGGGTGATCCGCTGGAGAAGCATCTGCCGGGGACCGGCGCGGGTGAGGTCACCATCGCCGATCTGCTGGCCCACACCGGCGGGATCGCGGCCGAGTCTCCTGCTCCCTGGTGGGAGCGCACTCCGGGATCGCTTCGGCCGGAACTCGTCGATGTGCTCGGTGAACAGCCCCTTCTGCACCCCGTCGGTCGTCGGTTCCACTACTCGAATCCCGGATACACCTTGCTGGGAGCGCTGGTGGAGAAGCTGCGCGGCGCCCCGTGGGAGGACGTCCTTCGGCGTGAAGTGCTGGAACCCCTGGGACTGGAGCGGACAAGTGCCCAGCCTCAGGGGCCCCACGCGGGTGGATGGGCGGTGCATCCGTGGGCCGACGCGCTGCTGCCCGAGCCCCTGGAGGATCTGGGGATCATGGCGCCGGCCGGACAGCTCTGGTCCACGTCCGGTGACCTGGCTCGCTTCGCCGTCTTCCTGGCCCGGGGGGACGACCGCGTGCTGAGCGGCGACACCGTGCGGGAAATGCGGACGCCGGCTGCCCCGGCCGAGCCGTCGGACGTGATGGACGGCGTCAGCTATGGCCTCGGCATGCAGATTCAGCAGCGTCACGGACGACTTCTGGTCGGTCACTCCGGTTCGCTGCCCGGCTTTCTCGCGAACCTGACCATCAGTGTGGACGACGACGTCGCCGCGGTGGTGCTGGCCAACTGCACCTCCGGGCCGCTGCTGGGCGCTGTGGGCGCCGATCTCGTCCGCATCGTCGCGGAGGCCGAGCCGCGGATTCCCGCACCCTGGCGGCCGTCGCTCGAAGTCGCTCCGGCCGACCTGGAGTTGACGGGGCAGTGGTACTGGGGGACCCAGGCTTTTGCGCTGCGCCTGACGGCCGACGGCGCGGCTTCGCTGGAGCCGCTGTCCGGCACCGGTCGACGCTCACGGTTCCGGGCGAACGAAGACGGCACCTGGACAGGGCTGGAGGGCTACTACGCCGGAGAGCTCCTGAAGGCCGTACGACGCCCGGACGGGTCCGTGGACCACCTGGATCTCGGGTCGTTCGTGTTCACGCGTCAGCCCTACGACAGGGCGGCTTCGGTGCCCGGTGGCGTGGACCCGGACGGATGGCGAGGTCTCGAGCAGCGCCAGTAGGGCGTCGGGGATCCGGCGAGGACGGGAGAGCGGTCTGTTCCACGTGAAACAGACCGCTCTTTGTGTCAGAGGCGGAGCTTGAAGCCGACATGCGAGGCGGTGAAGCCGAGCCGCTCGTAGAAACGGTGTGCGTCCGTACGGGACGAGTCGGAGGTCAGCTGCACCAACTGGCAGTCCAGACGCCGGGACTCGTCGACGGCCCACTGGATGAAGCGGGTTCCCAGGCCGCTGCCACGCTCGTCGGCGTGGACGCGTACGCCTTCGATGATCGAGCGGGTGGCGCCCTTGTGGGAGAGTCCGGGAACGATCGTCAGCTGGAGTGTGCCGATCACCCGACCTTCGCGTACCGCCACCATCAGATGCTGGTTCGGATCGGCGGACAGACGCTCCAGGGCTGTCCGATAGGGGCTCAGGTCATCCGGTGACTCGCGCTGCGCGCCCAGCGGATCGTCGGCGAGCATCGCGACGATCGCCGGTATGTCGTCTGTCGTGGCGGGTCGAATATCGAAATCTGCCATGGCCACACCCTATGCGGGCACGTTGAGCGCCTCCACGACCCGGACCAGCGGTGCGAGCTCGGCGTTCTTCGACGCCTCGTCGAGTGCCTCGCGCAGGGCGACGTCGTTGGTGGGCCGGGCCTGCGCCAGCAGTTCGATGCCGTCCTCGGTCACGTTGGTGTAGATGCCACGGCGGTCGGTGGGGCACAGATAGCGCTCGAGGAGGCCGCGGTCCTCCAGCCGGGTGACCAGGCGGGTGGTGGCGCTCTGGCTGAGTACGACGGCGTCGGCGACCTGCTTCATCTGGAGATGCCCGCCGTCGCCGTCGTGCTGTCGGCTCAGCACGTCGAGCAGGGAGTACTCGCGCACGCTCAGATCGTGTCCGGCCTGGAGCGCGCGCTCGACGTGGGCCTCGATTCGGCCGTGGAGCAGGGACAGGGCGCACCAGCCCTGAGCGAGGGCGGTGAGTGCGGGGTCTGTCGCTGTCATGGCGTCTCCTCCGTCCCGGGCGGCCGAATCCAGGATAGGGCACAGATGCAATAATGTGCGGCTACAGATAGTCAGCGGATGCAATTATTGCGGCTGTGGGTGATCCTGGGCCTGTTCGCCGAGGTCAGCCTGCCGCCACCGTCACAGGAGCGAACCGTCGGCTCCAGTCGCCCGGCAGTTCCGGGACGCCGTACGTCATGACCGCGTTGAAGGCGACGGACACCAGACCGCGCTCCTTCAACCACGTCAGCAGTTCTTCGTGCCGCACGTCGACATCGGTTCGCAGCGGACGGTCGGTGTGGGCGGCGAGGGCGGTGACAAGGGCTTTGGCCGTCTCCGTGTCACGGGCGATCAGCGGGCCCACCACATGGGTTTCCATATTGGGCCAGATGGCTGCGTAGCCGATGATCCGGTCGTTCTCCACGGCTACGCACAGCCGATCGGTGAAGGCGGGCAGGCGCGTGACGATGTGGGTGCGGTCAAGGCCGAAGACCTCACCGTCGAGCAGAAGGATCTCCGCCAGATCCGCGGCAGTGGCCGCGCGGGTGACGATGCCGGGCCGCCTCCCGTCGGGGGTGAAGTTTCCGCACACCATCTCGGCCCGTGCGGTGACCTTGAAGCCCAGTTCCTCGTACAGCGGAAGACCGTTCGGTGTCGCGTGCAGTGTCAGCGGCGTGGGACCCATCGTGGACACGATGCGGCGCATCAGCCGGCGACCGACCCCCTGACGAGCATGCCGCTCGGCCACCAGCACCATGCCGATGGCACCCAGAGCGGGACGCTCCTGCGGACCGTACTCGGTGACCGTGCAGGCGGCGACGAGGCCGCCGTCAGGATCGTCGATGCCGTATCCCGTTCCGGCCGTGAGCAGGAAGCTCCACTTATGTTCCTCCCGGGGCCACCCCCGATCCTCCGACAGGTCGGCGCAGGCGGAGAGATCGCGAAGCGTCAGACAGCGGACGGGGAGAGCGGCGAGGGAAGGAGTGCGCACGCAGGTCAGGCTGTCCGACCGGTGGCCTCGGCGTCCACCTGTTTCGAACGAGACATACATGCTTTTGGCCATGCTGTGACGGGGGCCGTAGGGCGCGCAGAGAACGAGGGTGTTTCACGTGAAACACCGGCGAACGGCAGGCGTCCTGTTCAGCCCAGATCGGGGGCGTGCATGGCGCGTACGCCCTCGATGTTCCCGTCGAGGTAGTGCCGTAGCGACAGGGGCACCAGGTGTACGGAAGCAATGCCGACCCGGGTGAACGGCACCCTGACGATCTCGTACTCGCCGGCGGGCTCGTCGATCTCGGGGCCGTGCCGCAGGGACGGGTCCATGGACTCCAGTCGGCACACGAAGAAATGCTGCACCTTCACCCCGGTCGCGCCGCCGTCCGCGCCGATGTGCTCGACGGTGTCGACGAAGCAGGGCACGACGTCGGTGATCTTGGCGCCGAGCTCCTCGTACACCTCGCGGTGCAGGGCATCGACGACAGTCGGGTCCTCGGGCTCCACCCCGCCACCGGGCGTCACCCAGTAGGGATCAACGCCGGGCTTGGTGCGCTTGATCAGGATCAGATGGTCGCCGTCCAGGAGAACGGCTCGGGCGGTGCGCTTGACCACGGGTCGGACGGTCATGGGAGAAATGTGGCCCGGCTCGTTCCACGTGAAACATTGCGAAACATCATTGCAGGCGAATTTCCCGTGACATTGCGGGGAAACCGGCTCAGCACCAGTCGGTGGCGGCCCGCTGGAGCCACTCGTGGGCCCGCGCGATGTGCGGCATCACCAGTGTGCCGGTGCGCACCACGAGGAAGTAGGTCCGCAGCGGTGGTACCGCCGGCTCGTGCAGCGCGACCACATCACCGCGGGCCAGGGCGGAGGCGCACAGATAGCGCGGCAGCACCGCGAGACCGGCGCCCGCGCACGCGCACGCCAGGACGGCGCGCAGATCGGGGACGATGACGGCACCTGAAGCGGCGGGCCGGGAGTCGAAGACGGAAGCCCAGTAACGGGACATGAACGGCAGCGATTCGTGCACCTCGACGACGGGGAGGTTCTCCAGGACGGGTGCGCCCTTGCGTCGTCTCCAGGGTTCGATCCGTTCGGCCCAGCTCGGAGCGGCCACCAGGACATGCTCCTCGTCGCACAGAGGAGTCGCGGTGAGCAGGGCGCCGCGTGGACGGGCCGTGCTGATGGCCAGATCGTGGTGTCCCGCAGCCAGCCCTTCGAGGGCCTCCTCGGCTGTGCCGAAGGAGGCGCGCAGAGCGAGCCCCTGGCCGCCGTGGCCGGCCAGCTCGGTGAGCGCGGGCAGGGCCCGTTCGGCGGTGAACTCGGGTGGTCCCGCCAGATGCAGGGTGCGCAACGAGGAATCCTCGTCCAGGCCGGTTTCGGCGATCTCCACCAGGGCGTCCAGATGAGGCGCGGCCTTGTGGGCGAGTTCGTCGCCGATGGTCGTCGGAGTCACCCCGCGGGCCTGCCGTAAGAACAGGGGACGGCCCACCTGCCGCTCCAGTGTGCGGATCTGGGAGGTGACGGCCGGCTGGGAGAGTCCGAGGAGAGCCGCGGCTCGAGTGAAGGAACCGGCTCGGTGCACCGTCACGAAGGTACGCAGCAAGGCGAGATCCACGCAGTGCCCTCCCCTCTCGCCGCCCCGCTTCAGATCCTTCCGGCCGACCTGCTGCCGCGCTCAACTATAAATATGTCGATAGGTCCCTGTCGCTACTGTGATTGGACACTGACACACAGTCAACTAGCCTTGGTCGCGCGGTTCTCAGCGCGCGGAACCGGGACGGTCCGAGCCACGAGGGGGGAGGCTCGGACCGTCCGTCGTGCGGAGCGGGACACCGTCGGGGCGTCCGCGCGCAGGTCAGTCCACCGATTCGTCCAGCGCGTGCAGCAGATCCGCCACCAGGTCGGCGGGGTCCTCCGCGCCGACCGAAAGACGGATGAAGCCCTCCGGCACCGCGTCGCCGCCCCAGCGTCCGCGCCGTTCGGCGGTGGAGCGCACTCCGCCGAAGCTCGTCGCGTCGTCCACGAGCCGCAGCGCGTCGAGGAAGCGGTCGGCCCGCTCACGCGTGGGCAGGGTGAAGGACACCACGCATCCGAAGCGCTGCATCTGCTCCGATGCGATCTTGTGCGCCGGGTCGTCGGGCAGTCCCGGATAGCGCAGCCCGCTCACCTCGGGGCGCTGCCGCAGCGCCTGGGCGACGGTGAGGGCGGACGCGTTCTGCCGGTCGACGCGCAGCTGGAGCGTGGCGATCGAGCGGTGTGCGAGCCAGGCCTCCATGGGTCCGGAGATCGCACCGACGATCTTGCGCCAGCGGCGTACGGCGGCCATGGCCTCAGGGTCGCGGCCGGCGACATAGCCCAGCAGGACATCGCCGTGCCCGGTGAGCTGCTTGGTCCCGCTGGCCACGGAGAAGTCGGCGCCGAGTTCGAGGGGGCGCTGCCCGAGCGGCGTCGCGAGGGTGTTGTCGACGGCCACCAGGGCGCCACGCACGTGCGCCGCCTCGACGAGCCGTCGGATGTCGCAGACGTCGAGCCCCGGGTTCGACGGGGACTCGATCCACAGCAGCCTGGCGCCGTCGAGGACGTCGAGCTGGGCGTCGCCGCCGGTGGGGGCGGTACGCACCTCGACGCCGTACGCCTCCAGCTGGGCCCGCACCAGGGGCAGCGCCTGGTATCCGTCGCTGGGCAGCACGACCGCGTCGCCCGCACGCAGCTGGGAGAAGAGCACCGACGAGATGGCGGCCATCCCGGAGGCGAAGACGAGTGTCTCGACACCTTCACCGCCGGGCGCCTCCAGCTCGCCGATGGCCCGCTCCAGATGGGTCCAGGTCGGGTTCTCGTCCCGTCCGTAGGCGTACGGGCCGGTGGGCTCGCCCGGCAGATGGAAGTGAGCGGCGAACACCGGTCCCGGCAGCGTCGGTTCGTGCTTGACAGGCTCCGGAAGCCCTGCCCGCACGGCGCGCGTTCCGTCGCCCGCGCCGGGGGGAACCGCCGTACCGCTTCCGTCGTTGCTGGCAGAGTCGCTCATGCCGCCCGTCCTTCCAGATGTTCACGTACCGCGGCGAGCAGCCCGGTGCTCGCCGCCTCCACCATCTCAAGACATTCCTCGAAACCGTTCATGGCCCCGTAGTAGGGGTCCGGAACGTCGAGGTCGTCCCCGGCGGCAGGGTCGTACGAGCGCAGCAGCCGCACCTTCCGCGCGTCCTCCTCGGTGGGTGCGAGCCGGCGCAGCTCCCTGAGATGGCCGTGGTCGAGAGCGATCACGAGGTCGAGGCGGGAGAACCAGGCGGCCAGGAACTGTCGGGCCGTGTGATCGCTGTCGTAGCCGGCGTCCTCGAGGACGGCGACGGTGCGCGGGTCCGCGTCCGCGCCCTCGTGCCAGCCTCCGGTGCCGGCGCTGTCGACCTCGACCCGGTCGTCGAGTCCGGCCCGCGCCACGTGTGCGCGGAAGACGGACTCGGCCATCGGCGAGCGGCAGATGTTCCCCGTGCACACGAAGCAGACGCGGTAGGTCATCGAGTGCTCAGTCCTTGCCGTCGGGCAGGACGATGTTGAGGGCCCAGGAGACGATCGAGATGATCAGGCCGCCGAGGACGGCGGTCCAGAAGCCGTCGACGTGGAAGCTGAGGTCGAGCTTCCCGCACACCCATGAGGTCAGCAGCAGCATCAGCGCGTTGACGACCAGGGTGATCAGGCCGAGCGTCAGGAGGAACAGCGGGAAGGTGAGCACTTTCACGATCGGCTTCACCAGGAAGTTCACCAGGCCGAAGACCAGGGCGACCAGGATGAGGGTGCCGACCTTCTTGCCCGTGCTGTCACCGGTCAGGGTGATCTTGTCGAGCAGCAGCACGGCGATCGCCAGGGCTCCCGCGTTGGCGATCGTCTTGACTACGAAATTCTTCATGTGTCTGATCGTGGCAGAAGAGATCGGATTCGAGCAGAGGTGTGGAGCGGACAAGAGCGATGAAGGCATTCCGGCTGGACGAACTGGAGGCGGAGCGCGCCGCCAACGACGGTGCCTACCTGCAGTTTCTGCGCGAACGGAACATGTCGGTCGGCCTGTACGCGCTCGACGCCGGCGACCGGGACGGCCAGGGCCCGCACAACCAGGACGAGGTGTACTTCGTGGTGAGCGGCCGCGCCGACATCACGGTCGGCATGGAGACGACGCAGGTGGCGCGTGGCAGCGTGGTGTACGTGCCGGCCGGAGTCGCGCACAAGTTCCATCACATCAGCGAGGACCTCAGGGTTCTGGTGGTCTTCTCTCCGCCCGAAGCCTGAGCGGCGGTCTCCGGGTTCCCTAGGGGAAGGGTCAGGGAACGGCAAGGGGTGCGAGGCCCCCGCTCGACCCCCTTTCGGCCCTAGCATTCTGGGCAGGACGACAATCGGTTCCCGGAACGCCGGGCGGAGAAGCAAAGGACGAGGACGATGCAGGAGATCTTCGCGGGACTGCCGTGGTGGGTGAAGTGGATCGCGGTGCCGGTCATCGCCCTGTTCGTGTTCGGCAGCCTCATAGCCACGGTCGTCACCATCGTGATCGGCCTGCTGTTCAAGGTCCTGGTCTTCGTCGCTCTGGTCGGCGGACTGATCTACGTCGTGCGGAAGTTCATGTCGAGCTCCTCGTCGCGCAGCGACTGGTGAGGTGAGGGGCAACCGGTGATCGGTAACAGGAATCACCGGTTCCCTCGGGCGAGGGAAGTTTTCCGGGCAGCCCGTCGGTGAGCGGTGGCAGGCGGATAAAGTCCGGAACTCGACGCGGGGAAGACCCCCGCGAGCGGCGTACATCCCCGCCCGTGTTCCCCCGCACGGGCCGCCCCCTCGCGCAACGGGAGTGCCCCCTTGGCCACGGTCGACACCGCATCGACAGACACCTGTCCACCCCTTACCCGGTCGTGTTCCACCATCCCCGTGGTGCCGCGCCCGCCCTCCGCCTCGGTCCCCGAGCAGCCGCACTCCGCGACGACCACCCTGATCGGGTCGGTACAGCGCGCGATGCGTCTGCTGGAGTGCGTCGCCGCGCACGAGCACGGAGCCCCCGCCAAACAACTGGCCCGCGAGACGGGGCTCGCCCTTCCCACGGCCTACCACCTGCTGCGCACCCTCGTGCACGAGGGCTATCTGCGTCGCGACAAAGGACTGTTCTTCCTGGGTGAGGCCGCCGAGCGGCTGGGCGGCAGCGGGGCGACGCAGAAACGTCGCAGCACGGTCGTCGACCTGCTCGCGCAGTGGCGCGATGCCATCGGTGCCCCCGTCTACTACGCCGTGTACCGCGGGGGTGAGATCGAGATGCTGTGCGTCTCCGACACTCCTGGCAATCCGGCGGTCGAGGAGTGGGCGGATTTCCGCGAGACCGGGCACGCGCACGCCATCGGCCAGTGCCTGCTGGCCCAGTTGGACGACGAAGCGCGCCGTGACCACCTGAGCCGCTACCCCGTGCGGTCCCTCACCCCGTACACGGTGCACGACAACCGCACCCTGCTACGGCGGCTGGAGCGGCTGCGACGGCTGGGTCCGGTGACCGAGCGCCAGGAGTACGCGCTGGGGGCGGTGTGCGCGGCCATCCCGATCACGCTGGGTACCACCGCCGCGGCGATGGCCATCTCACTGCCCGCCCGTCAGTCCGACCGACTGCTCCCCGCCGTACAGCAGTTGCAGGCCGAGATCGGGCGACTTACCGGTTCGCTGGGACTCTCTATCAGCATCTGAAAAATCACTCCTTGTGATCTGTCGTGCACGTTCAGCAAGATGCCATCAAATGCAGGGGTTCATTCCAGGCCATTCGACGGCATATGACGGGGTAGGCGATGCGCGAGTCGGTACAGGCAGAGGTCATGATGAGCTTTCTCGTGTCCGAGGAGCTCTCGTTCCGCATTCCGGTGGAGCTGCGCTATGAGTCCAGTGATCCGTACGCCGTGCGGTTGACCTTCCACCTTCCCGGCGACGCACCGGTGACCTGGGCCTTCGGGCGGGAGTTGCTGATCGACGGCGTCGGCCGGCCCTGCGGTGAGGGGGATGTCCGGGTCGCGCCCGTCGAACCGGACTCGCTGGGCGAGGTCCTGATCCGGCTTCAGGTCGGAGTCGACCAGGCGTTGTTCCGTTCGTCGACCGCCCCGCTGGTGGCCTTCCTCGACCGCACCGACAAGCTGGTGCCCTTGGGACAGGAAGGGGTCCTCGCCGACTTCGACGCCCATCTCGACGAGGCCCTGGACCGCATCCTGGCGGAGGAACAGAGCGCGGGCTGAAGCGCGGGACGCGGGGCACCGGGGGCACGCCGGAAGCTTCGGCGGGGCCCGGGGGGCCAGCAGGAACGCTTCTGTGGGGCGTGGGGGCCCGTAGGAACGATTCGTGGGGCCCGGGAAGGTACGTTCGGTGCCGCCGTCGGGCCGGGGCGCTCGTGGGGCCTCTGGCCGCCGTCCCCTCCGGGATTCCGGACGGGGTCACCGCTTGCGCCGACGCCCCCGCCCGCCGCGTGCGACGGTCGGCTGGTCACCGGCCGGAGCCGCTGCCGCGGCGCTCTCCGGGCCCTGCCGGTCCGCGGCGACCACCAGGGCCGCGAGCGCCGTGGTGACCGGCACCGATGCCACCAGGCCGATCGAGCCCACCAGCGTGCGCACGATCTCCTCGGCGACCAGCTCGCTGTTGGCGACCGCCCCGATGCTGCTCTGCGCTATCGAGAACAGCAGGAGCAGCGGCAGCGCCGCGCCCGCGTAGGCGAGGACAAGGGTGTTCACCACGGACGCGATGTGATCGCGTCCGATGCGGATGGCCGCGCGGTACAGGCCCCGCCAGCCCATCGACGGATTCGCCTCGTGCAGTTCCCAGACCGCCGAGGTCTGCGTCACCGTCACATCGTCGAGGACACCGAGCGAGCCGATGATGATGCCGGCGAGCAGCAGACCGCTCAGGTCGATCGACGGATACAGGCCGTGGATCAGGCCGGTGTTGTCGTCGGTGTTGCCGGTGAGCGAGGCCCAGTCGACGAACAGCGAGCCGAGCACGCCGATCAGAAGCAGCGAGATCAGGGTGCCGAGCACCGCCACGGAGGTACGCGCCGACAGTCCGTGGCACAGGTACAGGGCGATCAGCATGATGGCGCTCGACCCCACCACTGCCACGACCAGCGGGTTCGAACCCTGGAGGATGGCGGGCAGGATGAAGAGGTTCAGGATCAGGAAGCTGATGGCCAGCGCCACCAGCGCCATCACGCCCCGCAGCCGTCCCACGACCACCACGGCGAGGGCGAAGATGCCCGCGAGCAGTGTGACCGGGATCCGGCGGTCGACGTCGGTGACCGAGTACTGGAGGTCCTTCGGCGCGGAGGGCTCGTAGGCGACCACCACCTTCTCGCCCTCGTGCAACTGCCGTGACTGGTCCGGCTGGATGATCTCGGTGAACGTACGGCCCTTGTCCGAACCGGTACCGACCTCGATCGTCGCCTTCTTGCAGGTGCTGTTCGACTTCTGCTGGGCGGACGACCCCCCGGTGGCGGAACCGCCACCGGGGGAGGAGCCGCCCGAGGCGTTCACCGAGGCGCAGCTCACGTTCACCACACCGGTGACCGTGGCCTGCTGGGTCTGCCGGTCGAACCCGACCCCGGTGCGCTCGTGCGCCGGGGCGCCACCGGGCCACAGCACCATCAGCCCGACCACCACCGCGGCCGCGAACGGCACGAGGACCGCCGCGATGACCTTGCGCAGGTGCTTGGAGACGGGGGCGGCCGGCCCATGGCTGTGCGTATGGCCGTGGCCGCCACCTGACTCCGTGTTCCGCTCGCCGTGGCCGTGGCCGTGGCCGTGGCCGGGTTCCGGCTCCTGTCCCTGTCCATGGCTCTGCCCGGGCCCATGGCTCTGCCCGTAGTGCTGCCCCTCGTTGAAGTCATGAGCACGCCCTGGACCGGTGCTGCCACCGCTCCCGTGGCCGTGGCCGGCACCGGGCCTGCGCGGCGGTTCGGGGAGGGGGTACGGAGGCTCTTGGGTCGTGGTCACCGCCCGATCATCGCAAGAACGGCGGAGGCCCACTGTTCACCGCGCCACACATGCCGCTAGCGTGGAGGCACCTTTGCACACGCGGGAGCTCGGAGCACCGGGCTGAGAGGGCGCTGACCTCCGTTTTTGCGATGTTTCACGTGGAACGAGTGATGTTTCACATGAAACTTCTGTTGACGGAAGCCGCTGCGTCGACCGCTGAACCTGTTACCGGGTAATGCCGGCGTAGGGAGTAGGTCTCATGACCAACAAGGACGTGCGCACGCCTGCCTCCGATCAGGGCGGACAGCCCCAGGAGGCCGGAACGTCGATCGGCTGGCACAAGGCGTATGTCGAGGGCTCACGCCCCGACCTGCGGGTGCCGGTCCGCCAGGTGCACCTCACCAACGGGCAGGCGGTCACGCTGTACGACACATCGGGCCCGTACACCGATCCGTCCCACGCGACCGACGTCCGCAGGGGCCTGCAACCCCTGCGGGAGAACTGGATCGTCGGACGTGGAGACACCGAGGAGTACGCGGGTCGCCCCGTCCGCCCCGAGGACGACGGAATCAAGCACACCTCACCGCGCGGTGGGCTGCGCAACCTCGACGCGGTCTTCCCAGGGCGGCCGCGCCAGCCCCGCCGCAGCCGCGACGGCAAGGCGGTCACCCAACTCGCGTACGCGCGCCGCGGTGAGATCACGCCCGAGATGGAGTTCGTGGCCATCCGGGAGAACGTGGCGCCCGAGGTGGTCCGCGAGGAGATCGCGGCGGGCCGGGCGGTGCTGCCCGCGAACGTCAACCATCCGGAGATCGAGCCGATGATCATCGGCAAACGGTTCCTGGTGAAGGTCAACGCCAACATCGGCAATTCCGCCGTCACTTCCTCCATCGAGGAGGAGGTGGAGAAGATGACCTGGGCGACCCGTTGGGGTGCCGACACGGTCATGGACCTGTCCACCGGCCGCAACATCCACACCACCCGGGAGTGGGTGCTGCGCAACTCCCCGGTGCCCATCGGCACGGTGCCGCTCTACCAGGCCCTGGAGAAGGTCGACGGCAGGGCCGAGGAGCTGACCTGGGAGATCTACAAGGACACCGTCGTCGAACAGGCCGAGCAGGGCGTGGACTACATGACCGTCCACGCGGGTGTCCGGCTGCCGTACGTGCCGCTGACGGCGAACCGCAAGACGGGCATCGTCTCGCGCGGCGGCTCGATCATGGCTGCCTGGTGCCTCGCGCACCACAAGGAGTCGTTCCTCTACGAGAACTTCGAGGAATTGTGCGAGATCCTCGCCGCCTACGACGTCACGTACTCGCTGGGCGACGGTCTGCGGCCGGGATCGATCGCCGACGCCAACGACGAGGCGCAGTTCGCAGAGTTGAGGACCCTCGGGGAACTCAACCGGATCGCGAAGCGTTTCCACGTACAGACGATGATCGAGGGCCCGGGCCATGTCCCGATGCACAAGATCAAGGAGAACATCGACCTTCAGCAGGAGATCTGCGATGAGGCTCCGTTCTATACGCTCGGCCCCCTGACGACGGACGTCGCACCGGCGTACGACCACATCACCTCCGGCATCGGCGCCGCGATGATCGCCTGGTGGGGCACGGCGATGCTCTGTTACGTCACGCCCAAGGAGCACCTGGGCCTGCCCAACCGTGACGACGTCAAGACCGGTGTCATCACCTACAAGATCGCTGCCCATGCGGCCGATCTGGCCAAGGGGCATCCCGGTGCCCAGGACTGGGACGACGCGTTGTCCGACGCCAGGTTCGAGTTCCGGTGGGAGGACCAGTTCAACCTCGCTCTAGACCCGGACACGGCACGGCAGTTCCACGACGAGACACTCCCGGCCGAGCCGGCCAAGACGGCCCACTTCTGCTCGATGTGCGGGCCGAAGTTCTGCTCGATGAAGATCAGCCAGAGCATCACGGAGCGGTTCGGCGGGGCGGCGGCCGAGGGGGCGTCGTCCGCCGAGATCGCCGAGGGGATGCTCCAGAAATCGAAGGAGTTCGCGGCGAGCGGGAACCGGGTGTACCTGCCCATCGCGGACTGAGGTCCGAACGCGTCGGCCGGGCTCCGGCCGGCTTCCGGTGCCGGTGCCCGCGTCGGTGACCCGGCCGGATGCTCGGCCTGCGCCTTCCCTGCGGGGGCGCAAGCCGAGGGGCTATTCCGGCTGGTGCTCCGGGCCGCCGAAGTCCGGGCTGGTGAAGTCCGGGCTCGTGTAGCTCGGGCGCGGACCCGCGGCGGGGCCGTCGTCGGGGCTGGTGAAGCCCGGACGGTCGTAGCCGAGGCGGGGGATGCGGCCGGTCGGTGCCGACGGGGCGGTGCGGTGTCCCGCGATCGCCGTGCCGGGTTGGGCGAGTGCCTCTCGCAGGAACGGCAGGATGCCCCGCTCCAGGAGGGCCTCGCACCAGGCCTCCCTGGCCCGGGTCACTTCCTCGTTGAGCGCGGCCTGCGATTCCGCTTCGAGTGAGGGCCGGTTGCGCAGTGCGGTGAGCAGCAGTCCGACGGTGGCCACGAGAATCGCGGCCGCCGTCATGGCACCGAACACCCATCCGGCGGTGATCATGGTCTGGGCGATCGTCGGCTCGGGGTCGAGCATCTTGAGTATGTAGCCCACGAGCAGGAAGATCGCCGCGGCGGTTCCGGCGAGGACGGGGGCGAGGACCGCGACGACGGCGACGGCGCCTGCGCCGGCGGTCTCCGCGACCTCCCCCATGGTGGCGGCGAGCCCCAACGCGCCGCCCGTGTCCGGCTCCGCGGAGCCGGACACGGGCAGGGGTGACGAAGGGGTGGACGGCGCCGGCTGGCGCAGTTCCTCGCGGACCTTCACGTAGTGCTGGTATTCGGTCGCCGCGGCCGCCGTGATGAGCGCGGTGGCGTTGAGCGCCATGGTGCGCAGTTGTTCGGGGTTGAGCCGCTGTCCGACAGCGGCGAGTTCCGGGCGGTGTGGTGCGGAGCGCAGCGCCTCACCGAGGACCCGCTCGTACTCCTGGCGGTCCTCGCTCAGCAGGTGCTGCGGAACGCTGTTCATGTGCATCCCCCGATGCTCCGTAGGGCTTGAGGCTCGCATGGCGACGAGCCGTCGGGCAGAAACGGAGGGGAGCCTGCTACGGATAAGCCGATAGTAGAGCGGCTACGGCTCGGGGTGACAGGGGGTTTCCAGAATTGGGTGTCGTCCTGTAGGGGCTCCGTCTGCCGGAGGCGAGCCCCGCGAACGCTCAGACCGACAGAGGAAGTTGCTGGACCAGCAGTTTTCCGGCCATGGTCACACCGCCGTCCATCGCGATCGCGAGACCTTCGGCATAGACGTGCGGTCCGTCGACCACGGGACGGCTGCCGTCCTCGTCGTCCTCGGAGCCGACCTCGCCCAGCAGATAGGGGATCGGGCTGTGGCCGTGGACGATCCGGGTGCCGCCGTACATGTCGAGCAGGGAGCGGACGGCGTCCGCGCCCCCCTCGTCGCGGAAGGAGAAGCGCTTGGTGAACTTGCGGAACAGGTCCCAGACCTCGTCCGCGTCGTTGCGGGTGAGGGCCTCGCGGATGGTGTCGTTGACCGCCTCGATCGAGTCGCCGTAGTCGAGGTAGGCGGTGGTGTCCGAGTGGACGAGCAGATGGCCGTCGACCTCCTCGATGGCGTCGAGGCGGGCCATCCACTGGAGGTGGTGGTCCTGGAGGCGGTCCATGTCGGTCTTCTGGCCGCCGTTGAGCAGCCAGGCCGCCTGGAAGGTGGCCGTGCCCGCGCCGGAGTTGACGGGGGTGTCGTTGAACCGCTTGGCGCCGAGCAGCAGCAGCTCGTGGTTGCCCATGAGCGCCTTGCAGTAGCCGCCGGCCGCGGCGGCCTCCGCGGACAGCCGCATCACGAGGTCGATCACGCCGATGCCGTCCGGGCCGCGGTCGGTGAAGTCGCCGAGGAACCACAGCCGTGTGGTGCCCGCGCACCACTGGCCGGCCGCGTCGATCAGGCCCTTGGCCTGCAGAGCGGCGACCAACTCGTCGAGATAGCCGTGCACATCGCCGACGACGTACAGCGGACCGGGTCCGGTGGCGGGCTGCGGGACCGTGACGGCCGCAGGTTCGACGGCGACCTGAAGGGTGTCGCCCCGGTTGATCACCGGCAGGTCGCGCTGGGTGGGCGTGTACCCGTCGGGATGCTCCACCGCATCCTCCGCGGGCGCGACGGTCTCGCCGGCGTGGACGTCATGGGCGTACGGACCGGTCTCATGGACGTACGCGGGCACCCGGAAGTCGCGCAACGTCGCCGTCCGCTCCACCTCGGGTCCCTGACCGGCCCCCTGAGTCATCAGACCCCTCCACCATCGCGCCGCATCTGCACCGTTTCGGACTGCCTGGTCGCAGCGTCCCACGGTGCCGTGGGCCCATCATAGGAATGCGGATCGTGCCGTGTGATGACCCAGGGGTGGTGAATCAGAACAGGACTCCGATCCGCCGCCGGTTTTGCCCCGATGAGTCCGTTCTTCGCCGCCTGTCGGCGCAGGCGTTCGCCGGTCCACGAGAGCGGTCGGGCGCCGATGTCACAGCTCTGTCCCAGGATCGGGAACTCTCGTTGGCGGCTCTGCCGGTCGGGGGCGGAGCCACGCTCACGCGTCCCGCGGGGGGAGCGGGCCGGTACCTTCGTCCACCGTGCCGCGGCCGGGCGGTGACCACGGCCGGCACAGCCGCCGCGGCCGGCCACGGGCCCGGCCCGCTCCCCTGTGCGGTCCGCCCTCTGCGCGGCCCGTCCCCTGTGCGGGCCGCACGGCGGCGTCGCGCGGCCGAGGCGTCCCCAGGGCCCCGGCTCGCTCCGTGAGCGCTCGCTATCTCCGGTCGGGAGTCCTCGGCGGACTGACCGTGGTGCGTGGCGGGCGCCGCTGGGAGGAGGTGCGCACGATCAGCTCGGTGGGTATCACCTGTTCGACCGGCAGGTCGGACTCCACGCCCTCGATGGCGTCGATGAGCAACTGGACCACCGCTGTGCCGATGCGCCGGGGTTTCAGCGAGAGCGTGGTGATGGGCGGCTCGGTGGTGGCGTACACGGTGGACTCGCTGCAGCAGACCAGCAGCAGGTCGTCCGGGACGCGCAGCCCGTAGCGGCGGGCGGCGGCCAGCAGATCGGTGCCGTTGGGGTCGAACAGGCCGTAGACCGCGTCGGGGCGGTCGGGGCGGGCGAGCAGCCGGTCGGCGGCGACGGCGCCCGCGCACGGATCGTGCGCGGGATACGCCTCGTACACCGGGTCCTGGCCGACGCGCTCGCACCAGCGCAGGTACGCGGTGGTGGACAGACGGGTGTAGGTGTCCGTCGTCGTCCCCGTGAGCAGGCCGATCCGCCGGGCGCCGGCGTCGGCCAGGTGGTCGAGGATGCCGAGGACGGCGGCCTCGTGGTCGTTGTCGACCCAGGCGGTGACCGGCAACGAGCCGGCCGGGCGGCCGTCGGAGACGACCGGCAGCCCCTGGCGGACCAGCTCGCTGACGACCGGATCCTGGTCCGAGGGATCGATGACGACCGTGCCGTCCAGGGCGACGTTCGACCACACGTCGTGGCGCGAGGTCGCCGGCAGGATGACGAGGGCGTAGCCGCGGGCGAGCGCCGCAGAGGTGGCCGCTCTGGCCATCTCCGCGAAGTACGCGAACTCCGTGAAGGTGAAAGGTTCATCCCCGTACGTCGTCACGGTCAGGCCGATGAGGCCCGACTTGCCGGTACGGAGGGTTCGGGCCGCGGCCGAAGGGCGGTAGCCCAGTCGGTCGGCGACTTCGCGGACATGGCGTCGGGTGGCGTCGGGGAGCCGGCCCTTGCCGTTGAGGGCATCGGAGACGGTCGTGATGGAGACTCCGGCGGCGGCGGCCACATCCCTGATGCCCGCCCGGCCCGGCCGGCTGCCTCGACGTGAGGTTTCCGCGCGGCTCACCTGGTGCTTCCCTGCTGCTGTCATGGCGAGCCGATAGTAGGGCTCAGGCGGTGGGGTAGGGCGGGCGCATATGCACGCGTTGACAGGCACGTTTCTGCATGGTCATAAACAGGCAACTGCCTTAGAAAGCAAGTCAGTTGATCGATTCAGTGTCAGTACGTGACTTGCCGGGGTGCGCCGACCTGCCAAGTGTCCGATGTCTCGAAGAGGTCTCAACTCACCTTCACGAGGGATGCGCGCCACGGCGTGAGCCACCGGCGCGTAGATATATGTACGACACGCCCCCCTGGAGTGTGTGTCTCCGTCCGGTGGTGCCTCTGATGTTGCCGTGACGCATGAGTTCGCCCCGGCCGACAGCTCCGGCGGCGAAGAGGTCGGGCACCACCCGTGCGCAGCCACGCCCAATCCTCATAAGGTGAGAAGTATTGGAAGCGGTGGTGGTCACAAGGAGGACTGCGGTGAGCGAGACGAGCCCCAAGCTGCGCGCCGAGCTGGAGGGGATCCCCACCTACAAGCCGGGCAGGCCCGCCGCGGCCGACGGCCCGGTGGCGTACAAGTTGTCCTCCAACGAGAACCCGTACCCGCCGCTGCCCGGTGTGATGGAGAGCGTGACGGCCGCGGCCTCCGCCTTCAACCGCTACCCGGACATGGCGTGCACGGCCCTGATGAACGAGCTGGCCGACCGCTTCGGCGTCCCGGTCTCCCATCTGGCGACCGGCACCGGTTCGGTCGGCGTCGCCCAGCAGCTGATCCAGGCGACCTCCGGGCCGGGCGACGAGGTGATCTACGCCTGGCGGTCCTTCGAGGCGTACCCGATCATCACGCAGGTCAGCGGTGCCACGTCGGTGCAGGTCCCGCTGACGGCGGGCGACGTGCACGACCTGGACGCGATGGCGGACGCGATCACCGACCGCACCCGACTGATCTTCGTCTGCAACCCCAACAACCCGACGGGCACGGTGGTGCGCCGGGCCGAGCTGGAACGTTTCCTGGACCGGGTGCCCAGCGATGTGCTGGTGGTGCTCGACGAGGCGTACCGGGAGTTCATCCGCGACACCGAGGTGCCGGACGGGGTGGAGCTGTACCGCGACCGCCCGAACGTCTGTGTGCTGCGCACGTTCTCCAAGGCGTACGGTCTCGCCGGCCTGCGCGTCGGATTCGCCATCGCCCATGAGCCGGTCGCCGCGGCGCTGCGCAAGACGGCGGTCCCGTTCGGGGTGAGCCAGCTCGCGCAGGACGCGGCGGTCGCCTCGTTGAACGCCGAGGACGAGCTGCTCGGGCGGGTCGGCTCCCTGGTGTGCGAGCGCACGCGCGTCGTCGACGCGCTGCGCGCCCAGGGCTGGACGGTGCCCGAGACCCAGGCCAACTTCGTGTGGCTGCGGCTGGGCGAGCGCACGGTCGACTTCGCGGCGGTGTGCGAGCAGGCGGGCGTCGTGGTGCGGCCGTTCGTCGGTGAGGGTGTGCGGGTGACGATCGGGGAGAACGAGGCGAACGACATCTTCCTGAAGGTGGCGGAAGGATTCCGCAGGGACCTCTAGGGATCCCGGCCCGACGGGCCGAAGACCGACGTGAGGGGTGTCTGTTCCACGTGGAACAGACACCGACCGCCGAGGGTGCAGCGACCGCGCCCGGGGCAGAAGGCGAGGGAGGCCCGCCGGGCGGCGGGGTCCCGCCGGGCCGTGCGGGCCGTGCGGC
>NZ_JBSFIA010000001.1:637773-664492 GCF_053597355.1 Streptomyces sp. NPDC001443 | reverse complement strand
CGCCACCCAGATCAAGTGGGGCCTCGACTACATGAACTCCCGCTACGGCAGCCCCGCCCAGGCCTGGGACTTCTGGCAGACCCACCACTGGTACTGAGCCGAACGGCACCCAGCCACCCCCGGCGCGCGACCCAGAGCGCGCCTCCCGCGAAGGCGGCGGCCCCCCACCCCCGGGGCCGCCGCCTTCGGCCGTTTCCCGGCCGGCCCGTGGTCCACTGAGGCGATGACCACGCCGTCCGAGACACCCGCGCCCGACCCCGAGGCGCGCGGCCTGCGCCTGGTGGCCGTGCTGCTGACCCTGACCGTGGTGAGCGGACTGATCGACGCCGTGAGCTATCTCGGTCTCGGCCATGTCTTCACCGCCAACATGACCGGAAACGTCGTCGTCCTGGGCTTCGCCGCCGCCGGGGCGCCGGGCTTCTCGGTGCCGCACACCGCCGCCTCGCTGCTGGCGTTCCTGGCGGGCGCGACGGCCGGCGGGCGGGTCGCACGGCGGCTCGGCGGGGGCTCCCGACGGACCTGGACCCGGCTGATCCTCGCCGCCGAGGCGCTGCTGGTGGGCGCGTCCGCCGCGGTCGCCTTCGCCGCACCGGGCGCCACGGGGACGACGTACACGCTCATCGTGCTCACGGCCTTCGCGATGGGGCTGCGCAACGCGACCGTCCGCAAACTGGGCGTGCCGGACCTGACGACGACCGTCCTGACGATGACCCTGACCGGCCTGGCCTCCGACTCCCGGGCCGGGGGCGGCTCGGGTCACCGCTCACCGCGCCGTACCGCGTCGGTGGTCGCGATGGCGGTGGGCGCGCTGCTCGGCGCGTGGCTGGTGCTGCACCACGGACTGGGTGTCCCGCTGCTGGTCGCGGCGGTGCTGACCGGGGTGCTGGCGCTGGCGGCGTCCGGCCGGGAGTGACGCCGCGCGCCCTTCGCTCCGTACCGCTCAGTCGGCGCTGACCGGCAGTTCCTTCACCCCGTTGATCCAGGCGGAGCGCAGCCGGCGCGGGTCGCCGGTCAGCCGCAGGCCGGGCAGGGCGTCGGCGACGGCGTTGAAGATCAGGTCGATCTCCAGGACGGCCAGGGACTTGCCGAGACAGAAGTGCGGGCCGCCGCCGCCGAACCCGAGGTGGGGGTTGGGGTCGCGGGTGATGTCGAAGACGTCGGGGTGGTCGAAGACCTCGGGGTCGTGGTTGGCGGAGGCGTAGAAGAGGCCGACCCGGTCGCCCTTCCTGATCGTCCTGCCGCCCAGTTCCGTGTCCTGGGTGGCCGTCCGCTGGAAGGAGTTGACCGGGGTGGCCCAGCGCACGATCTCCTCGGCCGCCGTCGCGGGCCGCTCCGCCTTGAACAGTTCCCACTGCTCGGGGTGGGTGAGGAAGGCGTGCATGCCGTGGGTGATGGCGTTGCGGGTGGTCTCGTTCCCTGCGACGGCCAGCATCAGCACGAAGAAGCCGAACTCGTCGGAGCCGAGGTTGCCCTCGTCCTCGGCCGCCACCAGGGTGGTGACGATGTCCTTGGCGGGGCACTGCTTGCGGGCGGCGGCCATGTTCATGGCGTACGCGATGATCTCGGTGGCCGACTCCTGGCCGACCTCCTCGGTGATCGCGTACTCCGGGTCGTCGTAGGCGATCATCCGGTTGGACCAGTCGAAGATCTTGGCCCGGTCCTCCTGCGGGACGCCGATGAGTTCCGCGATGGCCTGGAGGGGCAGTTCGCAGGCGACCTCGGTGACGAAGTCGAAGGTCCCGGTACGGGTGCGCGCGTTCGCCGCGATGGCCTGCGCCCGCGCGCGCAGATTGGCCTCCAGCGCGCGGATGGCGCGCGGGGTGAAGACCCGCTGGAGGATCTGGCGCACCCGGGTGTGCTCGGGCGGGTCCATGTTGAGCAGGATCAGCCGCTGGGCGTCGATCGCGTCGCGCTCGATGTGGTCGTTGAAGCGGATGATCGCGGTGTTGAGGTACGAGGAGAAGATCTCCGGATGCGTGGAAACGTACTTGACGTCCGCGTGCCGGGTGACCGCCCAGTAGCCCTCGTCCTGGAAACCTGCCAGGTTGGACGTCTGCGGGATCCAGCGGACCGGTTCGACCCGGCGCAGCTCGGCGAACTCCGGCAGCGGCACGCGGTGTTGCAGCACATCGGGGTCGGTGAAGTCGAACCCGTCGGGAAGCGCCGGACAGGGCATCGGCAACTCACTCCGTCCATCTGACGGTCCATCAGGAATAGAGCTGCCGCGAAGGTAATAACGGGTTCTACAAGTGGCAAGGGGTACGGCGCCCCGAATCTGCCTGCAAGACCCTTGCGGGGGCGGACGCGTCGTCAGCAGACTGCACACAGAACTAGAACACGTATCAGTTCGGAGGAGAGGACCCGCACCCATGGCCGCCGAACCCGTGATCGTCGAGGCCGTACGCACCCCCATCGGCAAGCGCGGCGGCGCGCTCGCCAATCTGCACCCCGCCTATCTGCTGGGCGAGACGTACCGCGAACTCCTCGGCCGCACCGGCATCCCCGCCGACTGCGTCGAGCAGATCGTCGGCGGCACGGTGACCCACGCCGGCGAGCAGACCATGAACCCCGCGCGCACCGCCTGGCTGACCATGGGCCTGCCCTACGAGACCGCGGCGACGACGGTCGACTGCCAGTGCGGCTCCTCGCAGCAGGCGTCGCACATGACGGCGAACATGATCGCGGCGGGCGTGATCGACGTGGGCATCTCCTGTGGTGTCGAGTCGATGTCGCGAGTGCCGCTCGGCTCCGGCTCGAAGCACGGCCCGGGGAAACCGTTCCCGGACGAGTGGAACGTGGACCTGCCCAACCAGTTCGAGGCGGCCGAGCGCATCGCCCGCCACCGCGGCCTCACCCGGGAGAACGTCGACTCCCTGGGCCTCGCCTCCCAGCAGCGGGCCGCGATCGCCTGGTCCGAGGAGCGGTTCAAGCGGGAGACGTTCGCGGTGCAGGTCCCGACCACGGAGGACGAACAGCGGGCGGGCCAGGGCATGTGGCGCCTGGTGGACAAGGACGAGGGCCTGCGCGACACGACCGCGGAGGGCCTGTCCGCGCTGAAGCCGATCATGCCGACGGCCGTGCACACGGCGGGCAACTCCTCCCAGATCTCCGACGGCGCGGCCGCGATCATGTGGGCGTCCAAGCGCATGGCCCGCGCCCTGAAGCTGAAGCCCAGGGCGCGGATCGTCGCCCAGGCCCTGGTCGGCGCCGACCCGCACTTCCACCTCGACGGCCCCATCGACGCCACGAAGGCGGTCCTGGGCAAAGCGGGCATGACCCTGCGGGACATCGACCTCGTCGAGATCAACGAGGCCTTCGCCTCGGTGGTGTTGAGCTGGGCCCAGGTCTTCGAGCAGGACCTGACGAAGGTCAACGTCAACGGCGGCGCGATCGCCCTGGGCCACCCGGTCGGCGCGACCGGGGCCCGCCTGATCGCCACCGCGCTGCACGAACTGGAGCGCGCGGACAAGGAGTTCGCCCTCGTCACGATGTGCGCGGGCGGCGGCCTGGCGACCGGGACGATCATCCAGCGGCTGTAGCCGCCGACCAGTCCACGAACTCGGCGAACACCGCGGGCCGGAACCCGAGCACCGGTCCCGCGGGGTTCTTCGAGTCGCGAACGGCGACGGTGGCGGAGGTCTCGGCGACCTCGACGCAGTTGCCGCCCTGATCTCCGCTGTAGCTGGACTTACGCCAGGCCAGGGGGCCGATCGGCGCGCACTCCACGCAATCACCGCCCTGGTCACTGCTGTAGCTGGACTTACGCCACTCGATCACTGCCGGAATCGCGTTGCTCGCCATAGCGCTCCTCCATCACGCTCCGGATCAACTCCGCCGAGTCCCGCAGGGAAAGAGCGGCGGCCTGGAGATGATCGTATCGGAGCGAGCAGTCCTTGACGGTGTCCGGATCGGCCGTCGGATGCCCGCTGCCGTATCCCTCCGTGTAGACGATGGTGGGATCGCTCGCGAAGCGGTAGAGGTTGAACGAGCCAGTCAGACCGGCATGCGCCCCGGCCGAGAACGGCAGTACCTGAACGTTAATCCGGGGGGTGCGCTCGAACGACAACAGTCGGTCCAGTTGCCCTGCCATCACCTCCGGTCCGCCGATCTCCTGATAGAGGGCGGCCTCACTGAGAACCAGCCAGAAGACCGGCGGCTCCTCCTTCTCGAAGATGCACTGCCGGGCGAGCCGGACAGCGGTGCGGTCGTCGAGACCGGTCTGGTCGAGCGTGCCCAGCGTGGCACGCGCGTAGGCGTCGGTCTGAAGCAGGCCGTGAACCATGCCCATCTGGAAGGTACTGATCTCGACAGCCCGCACCTCCAACTCGGCCACCTGCTGAAACCAGGCCGGGAGTTGGCTGCGCATCACGAGGGCGACGAGGCGCGACAGCAGCCCGCCCGTCCCCAGTGCCGCGTCCACGCGCTCGCTGAACTCGGGGGTCGGCAGCTTCCTGGCGGTCTCGATCTGGCCGACCAGTGACCCCGTGTAGTTGACGATGTCGCCGAGCTGCCGCTGGGTGAGCCCGGCGGCCTCGCGATGTCGTCGCAGCTCGAAGCCGTAGTAGTCGAGCGGCGAGGCTCCCGGGTCGAGGACGTTGATGTGGGTCACGCGCGGCCCCCTCTGACATAACTCGGTCCACCACGGGACCTGTTGTATCCGTGCGGTAGCCCAGAGTAGTCGGCCGAGGTCAGGCTCGTACCGTGAACGGATTCATTCCCCCCGCCCTCGCGGGTCCGCGTCCGCCCCAGTACCGGATGCGCCTCACCGTCGGTGCGCACTCGGCGCGGCACATCCGCCGGATCGCCCGCTCATGCCTGGCCGAGTGGGGCCTGCCGCACCTGACCGACACCGTGGAGCTGGCCCTGACGGAACTGGTCGCCAACGTCGTACGCCACGTACCGGACAGACGCTGCACGATCGCGCTGCTGCGGCAGCCGGCGGGGGTACGGGTGGAGGTGACGGACGGCAGCGCCCGGCCGCCCCTGCCGCAGGGCGACGTACGGCCGGACGCGGAGAGCGGCCGCGGGCTCGCCCTGCTGGACGCGCTGGTGGACAAGTGGGGCGTGGACCTGACTCCGGAAGACGGCAAGACCGTGTGGTTCGAGTGCGGCACTGGAAGCTCACGCCCCTAGACCTCGCCGGCCCCTCCGGGTCGTTCAACGTGAGGGTGCTGACGGTCAGCCTGGCCCTCGCGGCACTGCTGTACCAGTACGTGGAGCATCCCGCCGAACGGTGGCTGCGCGACCGGTGGGGCCGCTCCTCCGCGCCCCGGGTCAAGCCCGCCGAGAGGGTGCCGACCGCCTCCTCCCGCTGACGGTGCGCGGCAGGTCGAGTCAACACGCCTGAAACAGGGCAAAACGGCCCCATCGGGAGCGACAAGCATCACAGCCGGCACCCGGGAGAAGTCTCCCGGGTGGGGCAGACGTCCCTGCATACGCGGCCTTTAGGTGCATCATGCATCCAATTGCGTACCGGGCGTAAGCGGACCAAAGGCTCGTATGGTCGCCTCCAGGCCACCCCAGGCCGTGTCCCTGTCCCCGTCGAAAGGCAGGCGAGCGAAGCTTTGTCAGCCGTCACCGTCGCCACCCCCCAGGCCCCCAGGGCCATCAGCAGGACCCGTCAGGTCACCACCACCGACCCCGCCCTCGTCCGGCGCGCCGTGAAGGCCGCCGCGCTGGGCAACGCGATGGAGTGGTTCGACTTCGGCGTGTACAGCTACATCGCGGTCACCCTCGGCAAGGTCTTCTTCCCCTCGGGCAACCCGACCGCGCAGTTGCTGTCCACGTTCGGAGCCTTCGCCGCGGCCTTCCTGGTCCGCCCGTTCGGCGGCATGGTCTTCGGCCCGCTCGGCGACCGCATCGGCCGGCAGAAGGTCCTCGCGCTCACCATGATCATGATGGCGGCGGGCACGTTCGCCATCGGCCTGATCCCGTCGTACGGCGCGATCGGCGTCGGCGCTCCCCTGCTGCTCCTGCTGGCCCGCCTGGTGCAGGGCTTCTCGACCGGCGGCGAGTACGCGGGCGCCTCGACCTTCATCGCCGAGTACGCGCCGGACAAGCGGCGCGGCTTCCTGGGCAGCTGGCTGGAGTTCGGCACGCTGGCCGGATACATCGGCGGCGCGGGTCTGGTGACCCTCATGACCGCGCTGCTCTCCTCCACGGACCTGGTGTCCTGGGGCTGGCGGATCCCGTTCCTGATCGCGGGCCCGATGGGCATCGTCGGCCTCTACCTGCGGATGCGCCTGGAGGAGACCCCGGCGTTCCGGGCGGAGGTGGCGAAGTCCGAGGCGAGCCGCCCGAAGGTGCCGCTGCGCGAGATGGTCCTGGGCCAGTGGCGGACGCTGCTGCTGTGCATGGGGCTCGTCATGGTCTTCAACGTCACCGACTACATGCTGCTGTCGTACATGCCGAGCTATCTGACCAGCGAGCTCAAGTACGACGAGACGCACGGCCTGCTGGTCGTGCTGGGCGTGATGGCGCTGATGATGATCGTGCAGCCCTTCGCCGGCGCGCTGACCGACCGGGTCGGCCGCCGTCCGGTGATCGCGGCCGGCTGCGCGGGCTTCCTGGCCCTGTCCGTCCCGGCCGTGCTGCTGATCCGCCAGGGCAGCCTGCTCGCGGTCGGCCTCGGCATGGGCGCGCTCGGCCTGCTCCTGGTCTGCTTCACGGCCTCGATGCCGGCGGCCCTGCCCGCCCTGTTCCCGACGCGGGTCCGCTACGGCTCGCTGTCCATCGGCTTCAACGTGTCGGTGTCGCTCTTCGGCGGCACCACCCCGCTGGTGGTGACCGCCCTCGTCGGCGCGACCGGGAACATGATGATGCCCGCCTACTACCTGATGGCCGCGGCCGTCGTCGGCGGCGTCGCGGTCTGGTACATGACCGAGTCGGCGGGCCGGCCGCTGCCCGGGTCGGCGCCGGCGGTCGAGTCGGCTGCGTGACGGGACGGACTGCGCGACGATGGGAGGGGGCACCGAGGTGGCCCCTCCTGTCTTCGCGTCGGCGTCCCCCCGGGTCCGCCCCCGACCGGCGGACCGGCCGGAAATCGACGGTGGGCAGGGCGACGGGAACTCGTCCGTGACCGCATTCGTCAGCCCACGTGGTCGACGTCTGCGACCGTGGGCATTGCCAAGCAGGGACACGAAAGGCGGAGCGCATGACCGGGTCTCAGCTCTGGGACGACGTCGACTTCTACTTCTCCACCCATCTGGCGCCGGAAGACGAGGTCCTCAAGGCGGCCGTGCGGGACAGCGAGGCCGCCGGGCTCCCGCACATCGCCGTCACCCCGCCCCAGGGCAAGCTGCTGCAACTGCTGGCCGAGATCCAGGGGGCCCGCACCATCCTGGAGATCGGCACGCTCGGGGGCTACAGCACCATCTGGCTGGCCCGCGCGCTCCCGGCCGACGGCCGGCTGATCTCACTGGAGTACAGCGCCCGGCACGCCGAGGTCGCGACCCGCAACATCGCCCGCGCGGGCCTGGAGCGGATCGTCGAGGTGCGGGTCGGCCCGGCCCTGGAGTCGCTGCCCAAGCTCGCCGACGAGAACCCGGCCCCGTTCGACGTCGTCTTCATCGACGCCGACAAGGCCAACAACGCCAACTACGTGGAGTGGGCGCTGCGGCTCACCCGCGCGGGCAGCCTGATCATCGTCGACAACGTCGTACGCGGCGGCCGCGTGATCGACTCGGAGAGCAGCGAGCCGGACGTCGAGGGCACCCGGGCCGCCGTCGAGCTGATGTCCGCCCACCCGCGGCTGAGCGCCACCGCGATCCAGACGGTGGGCAGCAAGGGGTACGACGGTTTCGCGCTGGCCCGGGTGCTGGAGCAGCCCGAGGAGCCCGAGTAGGGCCTGCCGGACAGGCCCTGCGGCCGGCGGCGGGCCCGCCCCCGGGGTTACGCCTCGTGGTAGAAGCCGACGTTGACGCTGCGCGGGCCGGTGCGGTCCCGGATGATGATCTCGCCCGCCCCGCCCCGCGGCAGCTGCACGCTCCCGCCGTACGCGATCGTCTGGGCGTACTCCCCGACGGTCAGCAGCACCTCGGAGGACGGGTCGGGCTGCGAGCCCCGCAGCCACGACACGTGCCAGGTTCCTTCGGGGCCGCACAGGAACTCCAGGTGGACCCGCGAGACGAACAGCCAGTCGTCCGGTGTCGCGAGCCGGCAGACGGAAGCATCCCGGCCCACCCGCAGCACGGCACCGGGATCGCTCGGCGCGTCGGCCATGAGCATGCCGGCCGTGGCACCGACGTCCGCCCCGGAGACGGAGGCCATGGTGAGTTCGAGCACGTGCGCTCCTTCTGGAATGTGCTTGTACGGCGGCCTGGTTGGCGCACCCGCCGCCGCATGATAAATCGCCCGGCGGTACCGCGTCCGGCACAATGGACTCATGACCGAGCGAAAGCCACCGGGGGTCCCGTTCGAGTCCTGGGTCGACAAACAGATCCGTGACGCCCAGGCGCGGGGCGAGTTCGCCCACCTGGCGGGCGCGGGCCGCCCGATGCCGGAGGTCACGGACACGGCGTACGACGAACTGTGGTGGATCAAGCGGAAGATGGCCCGCGAGGGCCTCTCCGTGCTGCCACCCGCGCTGGCACTGCGCAAGGAGGCCGAGGACGCCCTCGTGGCGGCCTACGCGGCGCCCACCGAGCTGATCGTCCGCAGGATCCTCACGGACGTCAACGCGAAGATCCGCGAGATGATGTTCAAGCCGCCGCCCGGCCCCCCGCTGGGCAAGAAGCCGTACGACGTCGAGGAGGTCGTACGGGAGTGGCGGGAGCGCCGGGCGGCGATCGACTCGGGTGGTGCGGGTGGAACGGGCACCACGGGTGGTGCGGGGGCGGCCGGGGGTGCGGAGGCCGGCCGGGCTCCGGGCACTACGGGCGCGGGCGGTGTGGGTGCCCCGCGGGCCGCGGGTGCCTCGGACGACGCGGCGCGCGGGTCACACGCGCAGTAGGCGCTCCGCCAGTTCGCGGTAGTCCCGCAGGGCCAGGCGGAGTTGCTCCGTGTCGGCGCCGACCCGCTGGTCCGTGGACCGTCCCGTGGACTGGTCCGTGGACCGTCCCGAGGACTTCTCGGTCGCCTTGTCCGGGGACTGCCAGGACGTACGCAGCGTCCGGCGCTGCCTGGCCACGGCCTCGGTGAAGCGGGCGGCGACCTCCTCCAGCACCTGGTCGGCCTCCTCCACCGAGCCCCGGGGCTCGTCGACGAACGCGGCGACCGCCTGCCGGAGACGGAGCGCGAGCTTGTCGGACTCCTCGTGCGCGAGGAGCGCGGCGGGACCGGCGGTGTCCGGGGCGCGGTCCGTGGCGGCGGCCCCGGGCGCGGCCGTCGCCGGTGACCCGGCCGACGTGACCGGCTCGGCCGGCCCGGTCGGGCGGTGTCGCTCGGGGGCCTCCGCCGGCCCGGGGGTCCCGGCGGCCGCTTCGGTCGCCCTGCGGGCGGGCGGCGTCACCGGCGTCCCGGCGGCGGCGGGCGTCTGTGTTGTCCTGGGGGCGGCGGGTGCCTTGGTCGTCCCGTCCGTCCCGCGAGCCTCGTCCGTCCTGCGCGCCCCGTCCGTCCCGCGGGTCTCGCCCGTCCTGCGTGCCTCGGGCGGCTCGGGCGGGCCGGACGGCTGCCGCGGGTCGGTGCCCTTGGCCTCGGTCACCGGTCGCTCGGTATCGGCCATGTCATTCAACTCCCCTTCGCTTGACGCCTGGTGAACGCCCACGGGGTGCCGTGGCCGTTGGTTCGGGTCGGGGTGCGCCCGTCGTGCGGCGCCGTCCCGGATCGGCGGTCCGTCTCGCGGCGGCCGTGGCCCTGACGGGCCGGGCCCACCAGTTCGGCGAAGAGGCCGCGGGCCTCGACCAGCGCCTCCCGCATCTCCTCCGTGCCCGCGCCGTCGCCCCCGGCCCTCGCCGGCACGACGACGACCCGGTGCACGCGGCGGTAGCCCTGCACATGGTCGGCATGGTGCACGGAGAGCGCCGCGAGCTGCTCCTCGTACTGCGCGCCGTCCGGGAAGCCGCGGGCGCCGGCCACTTCCGCGATGAGCCGGTCCGCGTCGGCGACCGCGTCCCGCGGCGAGTCGACGAACCGTTCCTGGACGGCCGTCCAGCGCGCCTCGTACCGTTCGCGTTCGGCCGGCTCCAGCGGCCGCTCGCGCAGTCCGCCGTGCCGCTCGACGCGCTCGGTCAACTCCCTTTCGGCCGCCTGCACATCGCCGTCGTATCCGGCCACGGTCCGGTCGTACTCGGGCCCGAAGCGCCGCTTCAGGCCGCCGCCGTGCGTGCCTCGGGCCCGCAGGGCCAGGACGGCCGTCACCGCGACGACGGCCACCACGATCAATATCAGTGCGATCATCACGCCTGTCGACATGGTTGCCTTCCGTGTCTCGGCCCAACGGGCCGGTTCCTGAACCGGGTTACCCGGAAGACACCCCGCAAACGGCGGCCGCGCCGGACCGGCCCCGGGGCGACCGGGTCCGACGGCCCGGTGCGACGGCCCGGCCTCCCGGTATTCGGTTGCGGGCCGGGCGGGCCCGCTGGCGAGAATGTCGGTCATGACCTGGACCGTCGCCCCCGAAGCCGTCGACTCGCCCGTGGCCGCCGCCCTCTGGCGGGCGTACTACACCGAGGTCAGCGATCGCTGGTACCTGCTGCACGAGGGCCGTCGCACCGACCCGGACGAGCTGGAGCGCGAGATCGCCGCGCGCACCGGCGCCGAACTCGCCCCGCCGGTCGGCCGGCTGCTGGTCGCGCGGTACGACGGTGAGCCCGCCGGCAGCGCGGGCGTACGGCTGCTGGAGGCCACGACGGCCGAGCTGACCCGGGTGTTCCTGTATCCGGGGATGCGCGGTCGGGGCGGGGCCGCGCTGCTGGTGTCGGCGGCCGAGGACGCCGCCCGCGCCCTCGGTGCCACACGGCTGGTGCTCGACACCCGCGGCGACCTGGTCGAGGCGCGCGCCCTGTACGCCCGGCTCGGCTACACCGAGACCGGACCGTACAAGGAGGACGAGTACGCCGAGCACTGGTTCCGGAAGCAGCTCGTGGAGCCCTGGGTACCGGGGACGGCCGGGACAGCCGGGACGCCCGGGAGGGCCGAGACGCCCGGGAGGGCCGAGACGCCCGGGAGGGCCGAGACGCCCGGGGAGTCGGGAACGCCCGGGGAGCCGGGGACGCCCGGGAGGGCCAGGACGCCGGGGACGGCCAGGACGGCAGAGAAGCCAGGGACAGCCGGGGCACCCAGGATGCCCGGGAGGGCCGGGAGGGCCGGGAGGGCCGAAACGCCCGGGAAGCTGGGGACGGCCGGGATGGCAGAGAAGCCAGGGACAGCCGGGCCACCCAGGACGCCCGGGGCCGGGAGGGCCGGGGAGCCGGGGACGCCCGGGACGCCGGGGACGCCCGGGGAGCCGGGGACAGCCAGGCCACCCAGGACGCCCGGGAGGGCCGGGACGCCCGGGAGGGCCGGGACGCCCGGGACGCCCGGGACGCCGGGGACGGCCGAGGGCGCGCCGTAAGGAGCCGGGGGCTCAGCTGACGCCCCGGGGCGCCCCGCGGACGACGGGTGCCGCCCCGCTGTGCGGCTGCTCCTGGTCCGAGCCGCACAGTTCGTCGTTGAGTTCCTTGACGAGCTGGATCAGGTCGGTGGGCCGGTCGGGCCCCCACCAGTCGCCGAGCAGCTCGGCCAGCGACTCCTCGCGGGCCTTCGCCAGCCGGTCGGCGACCACGCGCCCCTGCGCGGTCAGGCTGAGGTCGAGGCCCTCGCGGACGGCCAGACGGCGCTCCTCCGTCTGCCGGGCGGCGTCGATGACGACCGTCAGCGGGACCGAGGTGCGCTCGGCGAGCACGCCCGGCTCGACCGAGCCGTACTTCTTCATCCGCAGCAGCAGCCAGCTCGCGGCGGGCAGCAGGTCGTAGCCCGCCCGCTCGGTGATCTTCCGGTAGATCTCGTGCCGTCCCTCGCGGGTGCCGAGCGTGGACAGCGCCCGGCACACCTCGTCGTACGACGAACGCTCGACGGGGTTGGCGGCGAGGGTCTCCGAGAGGTCGGGCGCCGTGACCGAGCCGCGCAGCGGGTCCTCCCTCAGGAACCAGGCCAGGACGAAGCCGAGGAGCGCGACGGGAGCCGCGTAGAGGAAGACGTCGGTGATGGAGGCGGCGAAGGCGTGCAGGGCGGCCGGGCGCAGCGGGGCCGGCAGGGCGGCTATGCCGCGGGGGTCGGCCTGCAGGGAGTCCGCCGAGAGACCGGGCGGCAGATGCGCGCCCCGGAAGGCGTCGGCCAGTTTGTCGGCCAGCCGGCCGGCGAAGATCGAGCCGAAGATGGCGACGCCGAAGGAGGCGCCGATGGAGCGGAAGAAGGTGGCGCCGGAGGTGGCGACGCCGAGATCCTCGTAGGGCACGGCGTTCTGCACGATGAGGACCAGGACCTGCATGACCAGGCCGAGGCCCAGGCCGAAGACGAAGAAGTAGACGCTCATCTCGGCGGTGGAGCTGTTCTCGTCCAGCTGGTGCAGCAGGAGCAGGCCGATGGTGGTGACGCCGGTGCCCGCGACCGGGAACACCTTCCAGCGGCCGGTGCGGCTGACGATCTGCCCGGAGAGCGTCGAGGACAGCAGCATGCCGATCACCATCGGCAGCATGTAGAGGCCGGAGACGGTCGGGGAGATGTGGTGGACGACCTGGAGGAAGGTCGGCAGGTAGGTCATCGCGCCGAACATGGCGAAGCCGACGATGAAGCTGATGACGGCGGCGAGCGTGAAGGTGCGGATGCCGAAGAGTTTGAGCGGGAGCACCGGCTCGGCCGCCCGCCGCTCGACCAGCACGAACGCCACGCCCAGGACCACGCCCAGCACCAGGAGGCCGATGATCTGCGGCGAGGCCCACGGCCAGGTCGTGCCGCCGAGCGAGGCGACCAGCACCAGACAGGTGGCGACGGTGGCGATCAGGAGGGTGCCGAGGTAGTCGATGACGTGCGGAGTGGACTTGCGCGGGATGTGCAGGACGGTCGCGATCACCGCGAGCGCGACGACACCGACCGGCAGGTTGACGTAGAAGACCCAGCGCCAGCTCAGCTGCTCGGTGAACAGCCCGCCCAGCAACGGGCCGAGCACACTGGTCGCGCCGAAGACCGCGCCGAACAGGCCCTGGTAGCGGCCCCGGTCCCGGGGCGGGACGATGTCGCCCACGATCGCCATCGACAGCACCATCAACCCGCCGCCGCCCAGGCCCTGGAGCGCGCGGAAGCCGATCAGCTCCGGCATGTTCTGCGCCATGCCGCACAGCGCCGAGCCGATCAGGAAGATCACGATCGCGGTCTGGAACAGCCTTTTGCGCCCGTACTGGTCGCCCAGTTTTCCCCACAGCGGGGTCGCGGCGGTCGAGGCCAGCAGATACGCCGTGACCACCCAGGACAGGTGCTCCAGGCCGCCGAGATCACTGACGATGGTGGGCAGCGCCGTCGACACGATGGTCTGGTCGAGGGCGGCGAGGAACATGCCGAGCAGCAGGGCGCCGATCGAGACGAGGATGTTGCCGGACACGTGCTGCTGCGCCGCGTCCCCCGTCCTGGCGTGCTCGTCCACGGCCATGGAGACCTCCTGAGGCAATCGTGACCTTTCCATCGTGGTGGGTCTGACCGTTTATGGCCTGTTGAGCCCTGCCGGGGCCCTGTGATCCGGGGGGAGTCCGGTCAATGGCCGCGCGAAGGGTCTGCATAATCTCTGGTGTTCGCATGGGGAGGGAACGAACACGTGGACGAACGTGGGACCGAGGGCACGGCCGGCCCGTACCAGGGTGGGCACGGAGGCGGGCGATGGTGCCCGTGGTGCGGCGAGCCGCGGGCCGCGGACAACACCCCGTCATGCCTGTGCGCCCGGCAGACGGGCGGACACATGGATGAACTGAACGAACCGGACGAACGCGGGACCGGGGGCACGGCCGGTCCGACCCGAGGTGGGCACGGAGGCGGGCGATGGTGCCCGTGGTGCGGCGAGCCGCGGGCCGCGGACAACACCCCGTCGTGCCTGTGCGCCCGGCAGACGGGCGACACACCGCACGACGCGCGCGCGGCGGAGGGCTACGACCCGTCGACGCGAATACGGCCGTACGTCGAACTGGAGGACGATCCGGCCGACCTCGGCCGGCACTCCGCGCACCTCACGCACCCCGAGCACCCCGAGCGGTCCGGGCAGAGCGGGCAGAGCGGGCAACCCGCTGTGGCACCGGACGACTCGGCGCAGAAGTCCGCGGCCGTGCCGCCGGCCGGCCCGGACGTCACCACGACCCTGCGCCGGGTCAAGGCGGCCCGGGGGCTGCCCACGCCCCTCGCGCCGCCGCCGGGCACGCCGGACGCCGACGACCTGAGCCTGTTCGAGGGGGCGCAGCGGGAGCCGCGGGCGGAGGCGTCCGCGTTCGACGTGACGTACGACACCCGGTACGACACCCCGGCGCCGCGGGCCGGGCGCCGTCGCCGCGCGGTACTGCTCGGGGCGGGTGCGGTCGTGGCGGTGGCGGCAGCGGCCGGTCTCACCGGCGGGCTGTTCTCCTCCGACACGCCCGCACAGGAGGCCGCGGCCTCGGCCGACGTACGGGTGGCCGCGCCGGACGCCTCGGCCGACGGGTCCGGCGCGGACTCCGCCGACGCGACCGCGGACTCCGCGCAGCCGTCGACGTCCGCTTCACCGTCCGCGTCGTCGTCGCCGAGCGAGAGCGCCTCGGCGACGCCGTCGGAGTCGGAGTCGGAATCCGCGCCCAGCGCCTCCGCCTCGTCGTCCCGCCCGGCCGAGCCGACCGCGACCGCGACGAGCACCGGCACGACGGCCTCCCCGACGCCCGGGGGCGGCGGTCAGAGTGCGGCCCCGGTCCTGCGCCTCGGCGACCGCGGCCCGGAGGTGGCCGAACTCCAGCAGCGGCTGCAGCAGCTGCGCCTCTACAACGGCAGGATCGACGGCCGGTTCAGCAACCGTGTCGACTACGCCCTGCGCACCTACCAGTGGGCCAGGGGTGTGCGCAGCGACGCGCCGGGCGTGTACGGCGCGGAGACCCGGGCGATGCTGGAGGCGGAGACCTCGTAGCCGTGACCGGACGCCCGTGGGCGCGCACGGTCGCGCTCGCGGGTGCTCGGCGTCACAGGGCGGGTGCACGGCGTCGCGGGCACGGGTTCGCGGCGGCGCGCCCGCGGGTGCACGACCTCGCGGGGGCGAGCACACGGCCTCGCGGGGACGAACCACATGGCGTCGCCACTGCGGGCGCCTGCGCGGACACCGGCGCGGGCGTCCGTACGGGCACGTGACCGGCATCCGGGGGCCCGTGCGCGGCGGCAGGCAGTCCCCGCGCCCGACAGGGCACCGGACCGCCTGGCACGGCAGCCACAGGGGCCACAGAGGCCGCAGAGGCCGCAGCGGGCCAGGGGCACGACACCGCGCCCGCCCGAGGCTCCGGCGGACAGCCCCTAGCCGATGTGCAGCCGCACCGTTCCGTCGCCCGCCGGCTCCACCCGTATCTGCGTGAGGTCCCGCACGACCACGTCGGGCGCGTGCAGTCCCGCCCTCGGCCCGACGCCCACGACCTGCATCCCCGCGGCGCGTCCCGCGGCGATCCCGGCGCCGGAGTCCTCGAAGACCACGCAGTCGGCGGGGGCGATCCCGAGCTCGGCGGCACCCTTCAGGAAGCCCTCGGGGTCCGGCTTGCTCACCGCGACGGACTCGGCGGTGATCCGGACGTCGGGCAGTGCCAGCCCGGCCGCCGCCATCCGTGCCGTGGACAGGGCGACGTCCGCCGACGTCACCAGCGCGTGCGGCACCCCGCTCAGGGCGGCGAGGAACTCCGGTGCCCCGGGCACCGGCACGACGCCGTCCATGTCGGCCGTCTCCGCGGCGAGCATCCAGGCGTTCTCCGCGTGGTTCTGCTCCATGGGCCGGTCGGGCAGCAGCAGGGCCATCGACGCGTACCCCTGCCGCCCGTGGACGACCTTCATGACCTCGTCGCCGTCCAGCCCGTGCCGGTCGGCCCAGCCGCGCCAGACGCGGTTCACGACGGCGTCCGAGTTGACGAGGGTGCCGTCCATGTCCAGCAGGAAGGCACGGACGGTGAGAACGGTGGGTGCGGCGGTGGCCGTCATCGGCAGACTCCAAGCATGGGGGGACAAGGCGGCCCCGCTCGCCGGTCAGGGAAAACGAGCGGGGACCACTTTGTTTCTCTACGGTACAAAAGAACTCGCGGTTCGCGCCACCGGCCGGCGCGGCGTTCATCCGATGTTCAGCCGGACCGGGGTCGCGGCCGGGGCAGGACCGGGCCGGGGCCGCACCCCCGACCGGGACCGGTCCGGGGTGCGGGAGCCGGGGCTCAGCCCGCGATCGCCTCCCAGAGGCTCCACGCCCCGAGCGCCACCATCAGCAGCGCCGCGACCTTGGTGATGAGCGCCAGCGGAACCCGCTTCATCAGGGCCTTTCCGCCCACGATGCCGAGTCCGGCGACCGCCCAGAGCGCGAGCACCGCGCCGAGGCCGACGGAGAGCGGGTCGTCGTAACGGGCCGCGAGGTTCGCGGTCATGATCTGGGTGAGATCACCGAACTCGGCGGCCAGGATCAGCATGAAGCCGGCTCCGGCGACCTTCCAGAACGACTGGTTCTCCGGCTTGCGGATCTCCTCCTCGCCGTCGTCCTTCTTCATCAGCAGCACCGCGGCGCCGCCCAGGAAGAGCACACCCGTCAGCGCGTGCACGATCTGCTGGGGCAGCAGCGTCAGCACACTGCCCGCCGCGACGGCGAGCACGACGTGCAGGGTGAACGCGGCGGCGACACCGGCGAAGACGTACGAGGCGCGGTAACGGGTGCCGAGGACGAGGCCGGCGAGGGCGGTCTTGTCCGGCAGTTCGGCCAGGAAGACGATGCCGAAGACGAGTGCCGTCACGGTAAGGCTGATCAAGGTTCCTCAATCGGTCGGGGCTGCCCCGCCGAGAGTGCTGCGCTCTGCTTCACGACACCTCGGCACGGCAGCACACAGGACCCGCACCGACGGGTACGGGTGTGCACTGCTTGCCGAAGGTCTCGCTGGCCGGACCCGTTGCCGAGGCCTGCCTCCGGGCGCCGGCTCAGACGAGCTGAGCAGTATGTCGACGGTCCGGCGAAGAGCTACTCCCCTTCTGCTCCGACCATCGTACGCGACGCCCCCGCCGGCCCCCAGGGACGAAAGTCCCGCGACCCGGCGGTCCACAGCCCGGGGAAAGTTTCGTCGTAAACCTTGTCATGTCATGCACGCGTCATTATTTTCTAACCGCGCACTTACCTCACGGCTACACGACGCCGCGAGCATTCGTTCGCCCGTACTCCAACACCCCCACACACCAAGGGAGTTCGCATGCCTAAGGTCTACGCGCGTCGACGGCTGAGCATACTCGCGGCCTTCACCGGACTGATAGCCCTGGCCGGTGTTTTCAACGGCCCGACCGCCTCCGCCGCCCTCCCCACCCCGGTCAGCGCCGCCACGGCCCGCACCTACCTCGCCTCGCTCACCGTGGCGACCGAGAACCGTACCGGCTACTCCCGGGACCTGTTCCCGACCTGGATCACCATCAGCGGGACCTGCAACACCCGTGAGTACATCCTCAAGCGCGACGGCTCCAACGTCACCACCGACTCCGCCTGTGTCGCCACCGGCGGCAGCTGGTACTCCGTGTACGACGGCGCCACCTGGACCGCCGCCTCCGACGTCGACATCGACCACCTCGTCCCGCTGGCCGAGGCCTGGGACTCCGGCGCGAGCGCCTGGACCACGGCCCAGCGCCAGGCCTTCGCCAACGACGTGACGCGCCCGCAGCTCCTCGCCGTCACGGACAACGTCAACCAGTCCAAGGGCGACAAGGACCCGGCCGAGTGGATGCCCCCGCTCAGCTCGTACGCCTGCACGTACGTCCGCGCCTGGGTGCAGGTGAAGTACTACTACAACCTCAAGATCGACTCCGCCGAGAAGACCAAGCTGACCTCGGTGCTCAACGGCTGCTGAGCAGGCCGCCTCCGCCCCTCCCCGGCTTCCCGTGCGGCACGGGACGCCGGGGAGGGGCGTCCGCCCGCGGGCCGGGCCGGTCAGCAGCGGGCCGCCGGGAGGACGCCGTCGTCGCCGACGAGGGTGACCTTCGCGGTGCCGTCCCCGTCCTGCGCGTAGGCGGCCGTGCACACCAGCTGGCGCCGCGCGCCCGTCGACAGGGGCCGCACGTCCAGCGAGAGCCGGACGATCAGCATGCCGGGGGCCGACTTCACCTCCGCCCCGGCGCCGACGACCGGCGGCAGGTCCGTGTGCAGTCCGGCCGAGCGCTCGTCGTCGGAGGGGCCGGAGGACAGCATGGCGAGGGTCTTCGGGAGCGACACCGGCGCGTCGTCCGTCGGGTCGTCCGGCGGGAAGGACCGCACCGCCGGAGTCAGCCCGCCGTCCGGGGCCAGGAAGAAGAGGACCACCCGCTTGCCGATCTCGGGATAGACCGCGACGGTGGCCGGTCCGCCCGCCTCGACGACGTCCGTCGCCTGTACTCCGCAGCCGGTGAGCAGGGCGGACGCCGCGCCCCAGCCCGCGACGGCACGTCCCACGCGCGAGCGCGTGCCCGCGGCCCCGCCCGGACCCGTCCGGCTCATGCCGTCGCCTCCCGGCCCGTCAGGGGTATCTCCACGGTGAAGACGGCGCCGCCGTGCGGGCCGTTCGCGGCGCGGATCGTGCCGCCGTGCAGCCGTACGTTCTCCAGGGTGATGGCCAGGCCCAGGCCGCTGCCCGCCGAACGGCCGCGGGCCGCGTCCGCCTTGTAGAAGCGGTCGAAGATGTGCGGCAGCGCGTCGGCGGGGACGCCGGGACCCGCGTCCACGACCTCGGTGACGAGCCGGGCGGGCAGCGGGCCCGCACCGGGCTCCCCGGCGTCGTACGGCTCGGTGCGCAGCCGCACCACGACGGGCGCGCCGCCGTGTCGCAGCGCGTTGCCGACGAGGTTGGCGACGACGAGGTCGAAGCGCCGGGGGTCGATCCGGGCCCGGATGCCGTCGGGCAGCTCCGTGACGATCTCGCCGGGGTCGGTCCAGCGGCGGCTCGCCAGGGTCTTGCGGATGGTCTGGGCGATGTCGACCTCGTCGGTGTTCAGCTCGGCGGCCCGGGCGTCGAACCGGGAGATCTCCATCAGGTCCTCGACGAGGACCGCCAGCTTGCCCGTCTCCGCGCTGATCAGCCGGACCGCGGCGGCGGTGTCCGGAGCGAGCCGGGCCGCGTCCTCGTCGAGCACCTCGGTGACGGCCAGCATCCCGGCCAGCGGGGTGCGCAGTTCGTGCGAGACGTCGGAGGCGAAGCGGCGGGCGCGGGCCTCCGCCGCCCGCAGTTCGCCGACGGTCCGCTCCAGTTCGGCGGCGGTCTCGTTGAACGTGCCCGCCAGATCAGCCAGTTCGTCGCCGCCCCGGACCTGGATACGGGTGTCCAGGCGCCCGTCGCCCATCCGGCGGGCGGCGGTGCTCAGTTCACGCACCGGGCGCAGCACGCTGCGCGCCGACAGCAGGGCGGGCAGGAGCGCCACCGCGAGACCGGGTACGGCGCCGTCGCGGGCGGCGGTGAGCATGGCCCGGACGTTGGTCTCCTCGTCGGTCAGCGGCATCACGGCGTACAGGATGAGCCCGGTGGGGCGCACGGTCCCGCCGACGCGGAAGACGGTCGGGACGGCCACGGTCAGCCAGGGGGTGCCGTGCTTGTCGACCCGCTGGAAGCTGCCGCGCGCATGGGCGTGCGCGGCGCGCCGCAGTTCGGGGGTGATCACGCTGGAGACCGGCTCGTAGGCCGAGGAGATCCGCAGCGAGCCGTACTCGGCGAACACCACCCAGGGGTGGGGGTTGCCCTGCCGGGCGAGGCGGCGCAACTGCGCCTGGAACACCTTGGGGTCGACGGGCAGCGGGGTGCCCAGTTCCTGGACCCGCTCGCGGAAGGCGGACACCGCGGTGTCCTGGGCCTGCTGGAGGATCGCGGTGCGGGCCTCGCGGTAGGTGAGGGCCGCGGTGGTCCCGGCGCTGACCGCGGCGACCAGCAGGAAGGCGAGCACCAGGCGGGTGCGCAGCCCGATGAGGGTCCTGCGGCGTCTCACCACCGGGTCACCGGGGCGGTGCCGGGCCGACCGTCCTCGTCGGCGCGCGGGCCGGGGCCTGGCATCGCGGCTCAACTCCGTTCGGTGTGCGGGAACGGTCCGAAGCGATAGCCGAAGCCGCGCAGGGTCTGGATGTAGCGGGGCTCGCCCGGCACGTCCTCGATCTTGTGGCGCAGGCGTCGTACACAGGCGTCGACCAGTCGCGCGTCGCCGTGGTAGCTGTGCTCCCAGACCTGTTCGAGCAGTTGCTGCCGGCTGAAGACCTGCTCGGGCGCGGCCGTCAGGTACAGCAGCAGCTTGAGCTCGGAGGGGGCGAGCGCCACGCGCTGCCCGGCCTTGGCGACGGTCAGCCCGGCACGGTCGACGGTGAGGTCGCCGTGCGTCTCCACCGTGGAGCGTCCGCCCGGCTCGTCGATGCGGCGCAGCACGGCCCGGATGCGGGCCTCGATGACCTCCGTACGGGCGGGTTTGACGATGTAGTCGTCGGCGCCCGCCTCCAGTCCGACCACCACGTCGAAGTCGTCGCCGCGGGCGGTGAGCATGATGATCGGCAACTGTCCGGCCTCGCGCACCCGGCGGCAGACCTGGACGCCGTTGATGCCGGGCAGCATGAGGTCGAGGAGCAGCAGGTCGGGCCGGAATCCGCCGATGGCCTCGAGCCCGGCCTCGCCGGTGGCGGCGCTGCGCACCTCGTGCCCGCGGCGGCGCAGGCCGAGTTCGATGCCTTCGCGGACGGCGGCGTCGTCTTCGATGAGCAGGACACGTGGCATGTGCGGAGTATTCCATTCGATCAAGCGGCTTACCTGGGAGATCAGATGACGGACGCGGGAGGTCAAGTGGTTGTTCCGGGCGGCCGGGTGGCCGCCCGGCAACACCAAGCGGCCCGTGTGACTCCCGGGTTGACCGGCGACAGTTCCCGCCTGTCCCCCGCGTCAGCCCCGGCGGCGCCGCGGCCAAGGCACCGCCCGCAGCGCGGCCTCCAGTTCGGTCAGGCGCAGCGGGCGGGCCAGCAGGGCGAAGACCGCCAGGACGGCCGCCGTACCGGCCGCCGCCGACACCGGCGGGCCGAGGAAGGCCGTGCGCCCGGCCGCCGCGTGGCCGAGCAGGGCGGCCGGGACCGCGGCCGTCACCAGCCTGGCCAGGCCGGCCGCGGCCGGGGAGCGCCACGGCGCGCGCCGGACGGCGGTCCCCGCCCGGAGCCTGCGGTCGAGGACGCGGGCGGTGACCGCCCACCCCACGAACAGGGCCGCCGAGTACGCCCCGGCCATTCCGGTGACCGCCCAGCGGACGGGCAGCAGCGCGCAGGCGGCCGCGGACAGGCCCGCGTTGAGCCCGGCGATCACCAGGTTGAGCAGGAAGGGCGTACGGGTGTCGGAGAGCGCGTAGAAGGCGCGGGAGAGGACGTACTGCCCGGAGAAGGCGATCAGTCCGGGCGCGAAGGCCGCCAGCGCCCCCGCCATGACCGCGATGTCGTCCGCGCCGGTCCTGCCGTACTGGAAGGCGACCGCCATGACCGGCCCGGCCGCGGCGAGGAGCACGCAGGCAGCGGGCACGACGGCGGCCGAGGTGCTGCGCAGGGCGTACGAGACGTCCCGGCGCAGCCCGGCCGTGTCGCCGTCGGCCGCCCTGCGGCTCATGCCCGGCATCAGCGCGGTGACCAGGGAGACGGTCACGATGCCGTGCGGGACGGCCCACAGCAGATACGCGTTGCCGTAGGCGCTGAACCCGGCGCCGCCGTCGATCCCTTGGGCCGCCGCGCGCTGCCCGGCCGAGGTCGCGAGCCGGGTCACCAGCCAGTAGGCGAGCTGGTTGGTGAGGACGAGCAGGACCAGCCAGCCGGCCGAGCGCAGCGGCCGGGACAGCCCGCTGCCCCGCCAGTCGAAGCGGGGCCGCCAGCGGAAGCGGGCCGCGCGCAGGGACGGCAGCAGGGCCAGCGCCTGGACGACGATCCCGGCCGTGGTGCCCCAGCCGAGCAGCGCGGTCTCGTCGGGGGTGAGCGGGTGGCCGTCCACGACGGTGGCCAGGTACAGGCCGAAGACGGCGATGACGACCACGTTGTTGAGCACCGGGGTCCACATCATGGCGCCGAACCGGCCCCGGGCGTTCAGCACCTGCCCCAGCAGGGTGAACAGACCGAGGAAGAAGATCTGGGGCAGACAGGAGCGGGCGAAGGCCACCGTCGTCGCCGCCTGCGCGCCCGTGTAGTCGGTGTAGGCCGCCACCAGGGCGGGCGCGGCGAGCACCGCCCCGGCCGTGATCAGCACCAGCGCGGCCGTGCAGGCGGTGAGCAGCCGGTCGGTGTAGGCGGCTCCGCCGTCCGCGTGCTCCTTGGCGGCCTTGACGAGTTCGGGGACGAAGACGGCGTTGAGCGCGCCGCCGAGGAGCAGCGTGTAGACGATGTTGGGGACGGTGTTGCCGACCGCGTAGCCGTCGGCGGCCAGTCCCGCGCCGAGCGCGGCGGCCACCACGGCGGAGCGTACGAAGCCGGTGGCACGGGAGACGAGGGACCCGGCGGCCATGACCGCGCCGCTGCGCAGGACCGAGCCGGGACGGCGGGCCGGCCGCTCAGGCGTGTCCTTCGTGTCCCTCGTGTCGTGCGGGTCGGCCGGGTCCGCGGTGCCGATCGAGTCGGTCGGGTCCGCCGGGCCGGTCGAGTCGGTCGGGTCCGCCGGGCCGGTCTGGCCCGCCGGGTCCGTCGGGTCGGTCCCGTCGGCGGGGCCGGGGCCGGAGTCGTCCGGGGCGGTCCGGGGCGGGGCGGCGCTCATCGCCGGGCCAGGTACATCTGGAACGCGCGGTACAGCGTGTGGTTGGCGGGACCGTTCAAGGGTGTCTCCCATTCCCCCAGCGTCTCGGCGACCTGTCCTCCGGTGCCGAGCTTCCATCGCAGCAACCCGTACGAACGTTCGTCGGGGTCGAGCGTGGAGGGTATACCGCGCATGTCGTAGACGTCCGCGCCACGGGCGTGGGCGTCGAGGATCATCTGCCACTGGAGCGCGTTGGAGGGGCGGACCTCGCGCCGGTGGTCGGCGGAGGCCCCGGTCTGGTACCAGACCCGCCGGCCCACGGTGATCATCGTGTGGGCGGCCAGGATCTCGCCCTCGTGGCGGGCGAGGTAGAGCCGCATCCGGCCGGGCTCCTCGGCGTTGAGGGCCGCGTACTGGCGCTCGTAGTACGCGAGCGAGCGGCCGAGGCGGAAGCCGTCGCGTTCCTCGGTGACCCTCAGCAGCCGGTAAAAAGCCGGGAGTTCGGCAACTCCGCCCACCTCGACCTGCACGCCCGATCTGTGCGCCCGGCGGATGTTGCGCCGCCACTCCTGGTTGAGTCCGGACCACAGGTCGTCGGTGGTGCGTCCGGCCAGCGGCACCCGGAAGACATAGCGGGGCTGGGCGTCCCCGTCGTCGCCCCCGTCGCCGCACCGCCGCCAGCCGCGGGCGCGCAGCCGCTCGGCCACGGCGGTGCCCAACGGGTCGACCTCGCAGTCGAGCAGGTCGGACAGGCGTCGGCCGGGTCCGGTCCCGGCCTTGAGCGCGGCGGCGGTCCACCGGCGGTGGGCGGGCGAGGGCCCGATGCGCACGGCGAACGCGCCCAGGGCGCGCAGCTGGCCGAGCAGCGGGGAGAGCCAGTCGTCGAGGTCCGGATCGGTCCAGTCGGCGACCGGCCCCTCGGGCAGATAGGCGAAATACCGTCGGGTGCCCGGGAACTGACGGAGCAGCACCAGCGCCACGCCGCTCAGCCGCCCCGCGCCGGAGCCGGACCGCGGTCCCCAGCCGAGCAGTTGGGACCGCCAGCCGTCCTTCACCGTCGCCCAGGACGGGCACTGGAGAAAGCCCGGAGCCAGGGCGGCTCCGGTGCCGGACGCGAGAAAGGCGCGGTACGCCTCGGCGGAGACGGGGCCCAGCCACGTCTGCCGCTGTCCGCGTCCTGCCGTCACGAGCAGCGCTGACACTGCGCCTCCTCGGGAGCCGTGGATGTCGGGTGGGAACCGGGCCGTTCGGCTCGGAACGCCAGGAAGATTCACAGCCGTCCGTGACCGTTGCGAGCGGCGTATGTGACGGGACGACGACCGTTCCTCGGCAACCGCCGTCACACGGCCCGCACGCCGTCGCACAGCGCTTTTCGCGCCCTAGGGTCCCGTTCGTTCCCGGTGTGCTTCGACTCCCACGGAGGTATTTCCGTTGAGCCAGATACGTGACGCGGTCCGCAGTGGCCGGACCCGGCGCGCGGCCCGCGGCGGTCCGGTCCGCTCCCGCGCCGCCGCTGCCGGGGCGGTCGCCGCCCTGCTGACCGCGGCCCTGACCGCCTGTTCGTCCGACGGTACGACGGCCGCCGGCGCGGGCGCGGGCGCGGGCGGCGGGAGCGCGCACGGCGGGACGGTCACCGTCACCGTGACACCGGACGGCACCAGGGCGAAGGCGGGCAGGCCGGTCGTGGTCACCGCCCACGGCGGCTCCCTCACCTCGGTCACCGTCAGCGACTCCCACGGCGGCACGCTCGGCGGGACCCTGTCGGACGGCGGCCGGACCTGGACCTCGCAGCGCAACGCCGTGCCCGGCGCCTCCTACACCGTCGAGGCGGACACCCGGGCGCAGGACGGCACCACGGGGACCCGGCGGGCGTCCTTCGGCACGGCCGCCCCCGGCCGGGTCAACAAGGTGGACTGGCGGCCCGGCGACACCACGACCGTCGGCGTGGCCCAGCCGATCTCGCTGGTCTTCGACCACCCCGTGCGCGACAGGGCCGCGGTGGAGCGGCAGTTGAAGGTCACCACCTCGAACGGCACCGAGGGCTCCTGGGGCTGGCTGAAGGACTGGTCGGGCAAGGACCGGGTCGACTGGCGGCCCCGGGAGTACTGGCGTCCCGGCACCGAGGTGACCCTGGACGCCCGGCTGAACGGCACCGACTCGGGGCCGGACGGCGGCTGGTTCGTCCGCGACTACCGGCTCGGCTTCACCGTCGGCGCACGGCAGGTGTTCAAGGTCGACCTCGACAGCAAGCGGCTCACCGTGGAACGCGACGGCCACGACGTACGGACCTTCCCGGTGTCCGGCGGCGCCCCCGGCCCCGAGACGGGCTCCTGGCGCGGCACCGAGGTGGTGCTGGCGAAGGAGGGCACGATCCGGATGAACTCCGAGACGGTCGGCCTCGGCGACGCCTACGACCAGAAGGTCGACTACGCGGTACGGCTGACCTGGTCGGGCACCTACGCGCACGCCGCTCCGTGGAACGCCGCCTACTTCGGCGTGGCCAACAAGAGCCACGGCTGCATCGGCATGAGCGACGCGGACGCCCGATGGCTCTACGAACGGGTCCGTGTGGGCGACCCGTTCGAGGTGAAGGGCGCGCAGACCAAGGGGGCGGTGGCGCCGAACAACGGTCTCGGCGACTGGAACGTCGACTGGGAGCACTGGCGCACGCTGAGCGCCCTGCGCTGACCGCGCACGGGCCCTGGAACCAGGGGCGTACATCCCCTTTGCCGGTTGCGGGCGATGCGTGCCGTGCATGCCCTTATCGAAAATCCACCCGCCCCACCTGGAACTCCTGTCACACTTCCGGCGTACGCTGTATGGCTGTCATGGCCGCCCCTGCCGCACCACCGCGACCTCGCGGCGCGGCAGGGCCACGGGGGGAATAGCAGGGAGTTTGCGGTGCTGGAGGTTGTGGGGGCGCTGACGGGCAGTCCATGGATATACGCCATGGTGGCCGTATCGGTCCTCTTCGATGTGTTCGTGCCGGTACTGCCGAGCGGCGTCCTGGTGATCACGGCCGCCACGGCGGCGGCCGCGGGCTCGGGCGCGGCCGTGGCCGGGGAGGTGCCCGCCCGTGTCCCCGACATCCTGTTCCTGATCCTCTCCGCCGCCACCGCCTCGGTCCTCGGCGACATGGCGGCCTACCGGCTGGCCTGGCGCGGAGGTGAGCGTCTGGACCGGGCGATCGCCCGGTCGCGCCGGCTGCGCGTCGCGCAGGAGCGGCTCGGCGCGGCCCTCGCCCGGGGTGGCGGCGCCCTGGTCGTGCTGGCCCGCTTCGCCCCGGCCGGCCGCTCGGTCGTCTCGCTGGGCGCGGGGGCCGCTCGCCGTCGCGTCCGCGACTTCCTGCCCTGGTCCGCGCTGGCCGGTCTCTCCTGGGCCGTCTACAGCGTCGCGCTCGGCTACTTCGGCGCGCAGTGGCTGGGCGCCACCTGGCTGGCCACGGGCGTGTCGGTACTGGCGCTGTTCGGGGCCGGCTCCGGAGCCGCGCTCCTGATGCGCCGCCGGCCGGCGCCGTAGGGCCCGGGGCGCCCGGATCCCGCGCCTGATCCGCCCCGTCCTCGCGCCCGTCCCGATCGCGCGTCCGACACGCGCACGAGCCGGGCGCACGCACACGTCCGGCCCATCCACGCGCCCAGCGCACGCGCGGGCCGGCCCGGGCACACACGTGCGCCCCATGCGCGCGCGGGACACACACGGGCCAGGCGCAGGCACGCGCCCGGCCCACGCACGCGTCCGGCACACGCGTGCCCAGCGCCCGCGCGCGGGACACACACGTGCCGGGCGCAGGCACGCGCGCGGGACACACACGTGCCGGGCGCAGGCACGCGCGCGGCACACGTACGGGCCGGCTCGAACGCACACGCTCAGCGCACGCACGGACCTGTTCGGACGCACGCACA